>NYTQ01000036.1 GCA_002683585.1 Cryomorphaceae bacterium | reverse complement strand
TCTAACAATTCTATTTGTCGGATCATATTCTGCCTGATCGTCACCATTGGCATCCGTTTTCGGCCCAATAAAGGGTCCATTTAGGTACTGTATCGAATTTGGTACATATAATGTACGGATATCTAGTGCTGTCTGCATGTACGTATCTAAAGAAACATCAGACCCAATATTTTTTCCGACAACCGTATATTCTAAAATATCTCCTGGCTGGGCAGGTGGACCGTTCAAATCATCGATCGTCACGCTTGCCCTTAAATCAGGTTGGTACACATCAATCGCAGAGGTGATAATTCTCGGAAGAATTGCGTCTTGTGTTGTCACAACCCGAATAGTGGCAGCAGTTGCACTATTTCCAATATAGGTAAAAGCAGAGTTGTCAGGAATAAATATTCCATTGTCAAAACCAAGAAGATTATTATAGTCTGGATTTCTATGTGGCGTAAGTGTTCCTCCGCTCGTAATGGTACTATTAAAAAAATCAGATGCTGTCCTTAGTGGATCAGGTACATCGAGAAATGTGCCGGTGCCATTGAATTGAAAGCGATCACCTTGAATACTCCTGTCTCCTTCATATGCAGTTGCCCCGAGCTCAAAACTCACAGGTCCCGTGCTGGGTGTAACAAAACCAGAAATAGGGATGTCCAAATTATTTTGTCCACTAACATAACCCATTCCATCAAATACGGTTAGGTTTCTCAAAGATTCTAATTCGTTTTTGTATACGACTACAATTGTCCAAGCAGCGAATAAATTTTCNTCTCCAGTTCTAGATGAGATATTGGCTAAAGTAAAACGACCATTACCTTCCGAGGCTTGAACAAGAGCGGTGATATCTTTAAAGCAAAAATAGCTAGGCATTCCAAATGAGGGGTTGCCGGGTATATTTTGTACATCAATGGTTTCATCGGCACTGATGTTTTGATAGAATAAGTTGTTAAGTTTGATTTTCACATCTTCACGGGTCACATATTCAACTGTATTTTCTTGAATTCTGGCACTCCAATATAATCCGGCCCAGCTAACCTCACTGCAGGACGGAAGCGCAAGACTATCACTAGACGACATAAATGTTGACCCAACATTATCAATATCTACATAATCCATCGTTACCCCTCCGTCCTGGTTGTGATTCCCATTAGGAGGAAACTGATTTTGAAATGTACCACAGTTTTGGTTGGCGCCATTGCAGGTTAGGGCTACATTCGAAATCATTTGTATCCCGCCTTTTTGATTGGCTTGAAAGCGAATATCGAAGGGGCTAACTACTTGTGCATGGCAAGAAATCGAGAAAAAAAACAACAGAATCGTCACCAAAAATTTGGTGTAAAAATTACGATCCAGGCTATTTATACTTTGTTCTTCAAAAACCACAATCCTTAAACGACTCATAGGCCCAATATGTTGCTTTAAAAAGCAATAAAAATGGGTTCAAAAATATTTCACTGCATTTCGCTGATGGTATATAGGCNTTTAAAGATTCCTAAATTTGAAATGTTATCTTTAATTATTCATTTGTAACAATTAAGAATATGTGGAAAGTAGCATTGTTATTAATCTTTACTTTGGTCACTGTACCTGTCGTTTGCTTTTATTATGATGAGCCATTGTCCCNCTTACAATATGATGCCTTGTATACGCTTCTTTGGGTGTATGGTATAGCTTCTTTTTTATGCTTCTTGGTGAGCACAATAACGGATAATTACAGCCAGGTGGATAAACTCTGGAGTATTATGCCCATACCTTATTTATGGATTTTAGCAGATTATTCAGATTACAATAATAGAATGGTTTTGATGGCGCTTTTAGTGACGGTATGGGGTGTTCGATTGAGCTTGAATTTTGCCAGAAGAGGTGGCTATTCGATTAAGTTTTGGACNGGAGAGGAAGATTATCGTTGGTCTATATTGCGNGCTAAGCCTGGNTTTGAGCAAAAATGGAAATGGATTTTGTTTAATTTNATTTTTATTTCTGCATANCAAATGGGACTTGTTTTACTGACAACATTGCCTGCAATTCGTGTCCTAGGGACATCGGGAGAATTGGGTTTGTTTGATTTAGCACTTGCTNTACTAATTTTAGGATTCATCTATATCGAGTACTTGGCCGATCAACAGCAATATGATTATCAGACAGAAAAATATAAGCAAAGAGCAGAAGGTAAAGTAGAGCCTTTTTATAANGTTGGTTTTGTACATACCGGTCTTTGGGCACACATGCGTCATCCTAATTATATGGCGGAACAAGCAATTTGGATTGTCTTTTATTTCTATTCTGTCATCGCAACAGGGTATTGGATCAATTGGACGATAACTGGTGGCTTGCTGCTTGTCCTACTATTTAAAGGGAGCTCGGATTTTTCAGAATCAATTTCAGAAGAGAAGTATCCCGAATACAAAAAGTATATGAAATCAGTTGGTCGATTTTTGCCCTTTAAGGGAGCTTACAAAAGNCAGCAATAGATGACTAAATTGGATTGTATTGTCCTCTTTTAAATAATTCATAAATAATCGCGGCCTCCATTCTAGAATCATCAAGGCCTCGATGTTCCTCCATTTTTGGTGTATCAGGAAATAGAATGTCCCATGCCTCTTGGGCTTTTGGCCACTTGTAACCGAATGGACCTTCGATTTTGAAGTAGTCAACACTTTTTTTCATTGGACAGTCAATGGGCGCGCCNAAATCAAAGCCTGCATGTTCNAGAAATGCNCTATCAAAATCTCTATTCCAGGCAGTAATTGAACCCTGAAACGCATTCATTATTCCCTGAATTTCATCCATATATTTAGATATAGGTTCCGCATTTCTTACTTCGTCAAGCTCCATAAAGCCATTTTGAAAGATCCATGCCTCTCTGTGCTTGGCAGTGAGTCTAGGGTCCCTAAATACTTTGTTAAACAGCTCANTTATTTCCCCTGTTTCAAGATTAAGTTTAACCATACCTAATTCGAGAATGAGGTCCTCTTGTGGTTTCAATCCTGTTGTTTCAATATCAAGTACTATGATTTCTTTACCCATAAATTCTTTTGTGATTTTCTTACAAAATTCTGGTGTTATTTTCCATCATTTGAAAGTAGCAACTCTTTTTGCGAAATCCAATGAAAAAGCTCAATTTTGTATCCATCAAAAGACAATGGAANGCATTTATGAATAATCAATCCAAAGAAGAAAAGTATGGTTTATTGGAAGCTGAACTTAGGGCCTTAATTTCACGTAAAGACGCCCTTGTTTCTAGCATGTCCAACTTTGCTGCTGCTGTTCAAAGCCATTTTGGCTTTCTTTGGACGGGTTTTTATTTAGTAGAAGGAAACGAGCTCGTGTTAGGTCCTTTTCAAGGGCCAGTTGCATGCACAAAAATTACATTTGATAGGGGAGTCTGTGGAAAGGCTTGGTCGAATAAAAAAACTTTTGTAGTTGAAGATGTGCACCAATTTNCAGATCATATTGCTTGTAGTAGTGATTCGAATAGTGAAATTGTTGTTCCGCTTATAAATAAATCAGGCGAGGTTTTAGCGGTGCTCGACATCGATAGCATTGATTTGAATTATTTTGATGGCACAGATCAAAAATGCTTAGAAAAAATTATAAAATGGTTCGTTTCGGAGGTATATTAGTTGGTTTTATTCTGCTGTCATCCTGCGCACAAATTGGAACAATTACGGGAGGGAATAAGGATATTGTGCCTCCTCGTATTGAGAAAAGCACGCCTTTAGATGGTTCGGTAAATGTGGTCACAAGCCAAATTCAAATTGAGTTTGATGAATTTGTTGTTTTACAAAAGCCGAAAGAAAACATGGTTTTGTTGCCCTCCAATGTCTCCTATGAAACAAAACTCATCAACAAGACTTTAACNCTCGATTTAGAGNGGGNATTATATCCNAATACTACTTATTCCTTGTATCTNAACGGTGCAATTAAAGACCTTACTGAGGGTAATGATACCTTAATTCAGTTGGTTTTTTCAACGGGTCCATTTTTAGATTCTAATGTTGTTAATTTTCAGGTTAAGGATGCATTTACGAATGAAATTCAATCAGGAATTACAGTAGGTTTATTTGATTCTTTGGAACAAACCCAGCCNATTTATTTTTCAAAAACTGACGATCAAGGTATNGCGCGGATTAGGGCTATTGCGGATGGAACTTACTTTTATGCGGCTTTTNCTGATGAAAATAAAAATCGAACTAGAGATGGGGATGAGTTTCAGTTTGCTGAAAAGTATGCGATTCAGGTCGATTCAAGTTTTAAGGACACGTTGAAATTATTCACTTCAAAGCCGTTGGTGCNCAAAAGTTCCTTAAGTGCAGCTTTTTTAAGTCCTTATATTCTATCGATCAGAATACCAGTGAAGTCTTCACTTGATAGTCTTGAAATAGAAGGGTTGAATATTGGTCAGACACCCTCGCAAGAATTTAACCGAGATAGTATTCATTTCTATCTACCTGTTTACCATGATTTTTTGCAGGTGTCATTTGACACCCTGAGTAAGAANGTGAGAAACAAAAAGGATTTGACCACATTGAGCTTACTTAAAGAGGTTAAGAAGTTCACCTTATTGCCGGAAGATTGTTGTCTGGAAATGCGCTTCGATATGCCGCTTAACCCTATTGATTTGACCAAGGGATCCTTTAGGTTGTTTTCACCTCAGGATAGCGCTTTTCAGGAAATTCAAACAGGTATTTCAGTTCACAACAATGTTCTGAGCTTTAAAACTGACGGATATGCATGCAGTAATGTTCGTTTTGAGATTGATTCAGGAGCANTTGAAGGTGTGAATGGTTCAGTAAATTCAGCCATTAAAACAGTGATTCAAAGGAAAGAGCCTAAAGACCTCGGTACACTTAATGTTGACGTTATTACCGATATTGCGCATTGGTTTATTTCACTCNAGAAGGATGGAAAAGAAATAGCCATAAGAACTAATATGAGTGNAAGTCAACCCGTAATATTTGAAAACTTAATTCCTGGAAACTATACGGTAAATATTGTAGCAGATACAAATGAAAACCAAATATGGGACCCATTTCAACCAGATTCATTCAGTCCGCCCGAAAGACGTTTTTCTTTTGGCAGAAAAACAAGCGTGAAGGCAAACTTTGAGCATGAAATTGAATTTATTATTCCACAATAATGGCGAAGTCATCAATTTTATTCCCAGCAAGAAAATCTTTGTAATTCATTCTTCTCTTACCTTCCATTTGAAGCTCGTCCACTAATATAAATAAGTCCTCACAAGGAAATAGGATTCCATTTTCTGATGACTTTAGGTTTTTGTCACCTGGTATTGTAATGTCATTGGTTAACACTGAGGAAAATAATTTAAATTGAACGATAGTACCTTTTGATTTATTTTCAATTTTACACCAAGCTCCAGGGTAGGGTGAGAGCCCTCTGATTTTATTATGAATCGTCAGCGCCTCCTGTTTCCATTGGATTTCACAATCCGCCTTAAAAATTTTCGGAGCGTGTTTGAGTGAATCGATTTGGATGTCCATTTGTTTTTCTTTCTCAACATTCTGGNTTTCAATTTGGTCGAGGGTTTCCACGACTAATTCAGCACCATTNACCATTAAAAGATCATGTAGCTGCCCTGCATTCATATTCTCNGAAATACCTACTGCTCTGCGTTTTATAATATCACCAGTATCAATTTTTTCATTAATAAAGAAAGTAGTTACGCCCGACGTTTTTTCTCCATTCATAATGGCCCAGTTGATAGGAGCAGCTCCACGGTAGTTTGGAAGCAAAGACCCGTGCAAATTGATGGTCCCTTTCGGTGGAATGGACCAAACCATTTCAGGAAGCATACGAAATGCAACCACTACAAAAAGATCGGCATTGTATTTTTTGAGCGTTTCAATGAAAACTTCATCTCTCAGTTTCTCAGGCTGTAGGACATCGATTTTTTTAGATACCGAATATGTTTTTACCGCACTCTGCTTGAGCTTTTGACCACGGCCAGCAGGTCGGTCCGGTGCCGTTACGATTGCAAGAACCTCATGGTTACTTTCCAAAATTTGCGCAAGAATACCTTGTGCAAATTCAGGGGTACCCATAAAGATAATTTTAAGTGCTTTATTCATAATCTAAATAGATTTCAATTTCCAATTTGAGTTTCTTAAATACAGCATGCTCATTATACCAATTACCCCGAAATATATGTATTCAACCGTCCAAATCCAATAAATATCAAAAGAGAAAACATTAATNAATAAGTGACANNCAGTGACATATATAAACACCGTAGATAATTCAATACACATGGAGTAGAAAGTGTTCCCACTTCCCTGAATCGTCTGGTAATAGACAGAAATGAGTCCGTAAAGAATAATGGAAAGCGAAATCAAACGTAAAATTGATGCACTTTTTTCGATGTAGGCCTCTTCGGGGTTAATCCAAGAAACCAATAGCTCAGGGTATAAAACTGCTCCGTGGAAGGTGACGAGAAGAAAAAAAGTAGTCAATAGCTGAATTCTTCTTTGGAGCTGAGGAATTAATTCAGCTTTCCCGCTTCCTAAATATTGTGAAACGTAGGTTTTAGTTGTGCCTGCAAAACCCCAAACAGGAACAAAAGCTAAAAAGTATATAGAGCGAATATTTTGAGATACGGTAAGCTCAAATACTCCTCTTTGTTCGAGCATCATAAAAAAGAGTGTCCAAGTGCCTAATGCGATACTTCCTTGAAGCATAAGAGGACTTGATATTTTCAGGATGTTCTTTACAGATTTTAGACTAAAGAAGTGCAACTTGAATAGCCTAAATTCTCGATCCATAATGAATAGAATACCCATTGAAAGCATTCCTATTAGGTCCGAGCATGTGCTTGCAAGGGCAGCCCCTTTAACACCCATTTCAGGCAGGCCAAAATTCCCAAAGATTAAAGAATAATCAAGAACAACATTTGATAAAGCAGTAAGTATCGCTGAAAAAAGAACGGGCCAAGTTTTACCCTTGGCCAGGAAATACGCTTGAACAAGGAGAAAGATACAGCTAGGAAAAAAAGCGAAGGAACGGATGCTTAAAAAGTCTCCCTGAAGCGCTGCGATATCTTGCTGTTGTGAAATATTGATTAACCATGTTGGCGCAATAAAAAATAATACAGCAAAGAGCGCTGTGGCAAACATAAATTGAACCAATAGTGCAGAAGTGAAAACATGCGGAAGTTGCGCTGTTTTTTTTTCGCCAATTCTTCGAGCTAAAATGATTTGTGTTCCGTCTCCCAGACCCACTAAAATCATGAAACATGTAATAAACAAAAGTCCGGCATTTCCCACAGCATCAAAGGCATGTGTTGAATATCTACTCAGAAATGCAGAATCGGTCAATAAAACAATCGATTGGATAAATCCAGATACCATTAAGGGCATTGAGACCTTCAAAAGACTTGAATATTTGTGATCGAGTACCATAAAGAAATCAAAATTACTACAATTTACTTCTGTGCACCCTTAGGATGTTTAAAATTAATGGATTCAGCACATTCAAATTTGAAAATCAGTTTTGTTCCATTATTCTTCTCTATTTTTGTTCTTAAATTCACAACATGGCAAATAAAAGAACTTTTAAGAAAAACCTCAATGAGATGGTTTTTGATATCGTAGAGGAATGTTTCTATTTACAAATGGTCGATGATTCTAAAACAAAGAAAACTGAGGCACTAATAGATGAAACAGCTGCTTTTCAGGATGAGGTTTTGGGTAAAATATCGAGAAGCAAAACCAAAAAAGAATTTGTAGAACTTACTGACTACGTTGGCGAGAAAGGCAAATACTTTGTTGAGCAACTGAATGCCTTGAACAAATAAAAGTGTTTTTCGCAAAGCATAAAAAAGCTTTATCTGCATTTTCGACCTTGCTTATTTTCGCTGTACTTGTCATCAGTGGTGGCGGAGATTCAAAGGCATATAATGCCCTGGCCATGGCCGGAGTTATGGTGGTTTTTTGGATTTTTGAGGTAGTTCCTATTTATGCTACGGCACTAATCCCTCTTTTTTTAGCTGTTCCACTTGGTCTATTGGATTCCACTGATTTAGCAAAGTCATACGGAAATCATAACGTTTATCTTTTTTTAGGTGGTTTTATTCTTGCTTTGGCACTTGAAAAGTGGAAAGTACATCATCAAATTGCCTCTAGAATTATTGCACTATTCGGTTCAACAAAGTCGCGTGTTTTAATTGGTTTTGGACTAAGCGCCTACATTTTAAGTATGTGGATTTCGAATACAGCTACTGCGCTGATGATGCTGCCCATGGCGCTTTCTATCATACAACTGCAGGACAGCAAAGATTCCGGCATAAATGATCGCTTCCCTTTACTGCTTATGTTAACTGTCGCGTACGCTTCAAGTATAGGCGGAATGGCAACCTTGGTTGGTTCTCCACCTAATACACAGATGGCTGCAACCCTATCAGCTACTTACGATTTACATATCACATTTGTGGAATGGATGCGCATAGGTGGGCCTGTCAGTTTAATTTTATTTCTATTTTTCACACTGTTTTTTCAGTATTTATTGGGTGCAGAAAGAACAGTGCCTGTGAAGAATGAAATTCTTCAGTCCAATTGGACGAGGCCTCAAAAAAGAGTGTTGCTGCTTTTTGCTTGTGTCATTTTGTTGTGGGTGTTCCGTTCAAATATTGTTGCCTTGGTTCAGATAGAAATCAAGGATGCTACCATTGCTATTCTCGGCGCATTTTTACTGTTTTTAATTCCTTCAGAACAGAATGAGCCCCTCCTTAGATGGCAAGATACGGTTCGCATTCCTTGGGGGATTTTAGTTCTTTTTGGAGGTGGAATTGCTTTGGCCTTATCACTTGAGAAAAGTAATGTTCTCCAATACTTAGCTGCCAATGCTGAATTTTTGAACCATTGGAGTTTAGTTTTTATTTTGCTTGTCGTCATCGTAGTATCTTTATTTGCGACAGAGCTCATGTCAAATTTGGCATTAGTGTCAGTTCTTGTTCCTCTTGTTGCAGTTTTAGCGACTCAGATGGGTTATACTGTGTTTCAGCTTACGATACCTTTGACTTTGGCAGCGAGCTGTGCATTCATGATGCCTGTTAGTACTCCTCCCAACGCTATTGTATTTTCATCTGGGAAAGTAACGATTGCACAAATGGCTTCAATCGGATTCTTTTTAAATATAATTGCCGTCCTAACCTTGTGGGGCTATTGCTATTTTTTCTTGGCATAAAAAAAGCGCCTAAAAGACGCTTTCACAATGCTATTTAAAGGCTTAATTTTTGTCTTTTGCACAACACGATTTTTTCGCTTGGGAAGAACCACAAGCTGCTTTTTCGGTGGTACATGAAGATTTTTTTGACCTTCTTTTTTTCTTCTTCTTTTTCTTTTTGTCGTCTTTTTTTAGCTCAATTGTTGTTTCATCGGCTGACGCGTATACCGGATTGCTTACAGCGCCGACAAGAAACAAAAGTGTTAGGGTAAATAATAGTTTTTTCATGATAAATAGTTTAGAATCTAAATATATGAAAATTCATGAAAGAAATCCAATGCGCGTGAGCTTCGCTTGAACCTTTTGACCTAAGGATACATCTATTTTCGCATCTAAAGGGAGGAATAAATCTACACGTGATCCAAACTTTATAAAACCTAATTCACCTGCTTGTTCGACCTTTTCTTTTTCTTGACCGTAATAACAAATTCTTCTCGCCACCGCTCCGGCTATTTGCCGAATCAGTATTTCTTTGCCATCTTCATTTTTTACAACAATCGTAGTTCTTTCATTATCAGTGCTACTTTTTGGGTGCCAAGCAACTAAAAATTTTCCTGGGTGGTATTTCACAAATGGTAAGGTTCCTTCTATTGGATAATAATTGGCATGAACGTTCAAAGGAGACATAAAAATCGAAACCTGTATTCTTTTATCTTTAAAGTACTCCGTTTCTGTTGTTTCCTCTATGACGACCACTTTCCCATCTGCAGGGCAAGTAATTTCATTCTCTTGGTAGGTGTTTTCCCTTTTCGGAATACGAAAGAATTGGATAACTAAAACAAGCATTACAGATAATAATGCGAAAACAAATGAGCCAATAATACTTGAAATTGGGAAAAGATAAAGTCCATTTAATAGGCCTAGAACAAGACAAATTGCAAGACTTGTCAGCATAATGGTTGTTCCTTCTCTGTGTAAAGTCATAGTGTAAGTTAATTAGATTACATCAAAATAAAGCAAAACGTAAAAAACAGGGAGCGCAAAGAGCATTGCATCAAAGCGATCTAAAATACCCCCATGTCCGGGCATAATAGTACCGGTATCTTTTACCTTCATTTTTCTTTTCAGTGCAGACTGAAAAAGATCCCCAGCTACAGCCGCTGGAGCTATAAAAATGGCAGACTTCATCCAAAAATAAGGCGCATAACCAGCATGAACATATACATACTGATCTAAAATAAACCCCATAAGGATTGTAAAGGCAAACCCACCTGCAAAACCTTCCCATGTTTTATTGGGAGAAACCTTTTCATATAGCTTATGCTTACCAAAGATATTTCCAGACAAATATGCAAACGTATCATTTGTCCAAACCAATAAAAAGACACCTAGAATAACAGGGACCGTTCCAGTATCTTTTATGTGAACCTTAAAGCCCAAATAAAAGGGAATAACAGTATATAAAATTGCAGCAATAAATAGAAAGAAGCTTGTCGCTTTCTCCTTAAAAAAGAAAAGTTGTAATCCACCATAAACAAGAATAATCATCGGTACAAGCCAAACCAGATTCAGGCCGAAGGTGTATATTAGATAGGAGGGAAGCGTTAAACTAAAAAATATAAGTAATCCTAATGTAACGCATACTGACCAGGGGTGCTCAAACTGATTTTGTTTTGAAAATAGCTTATGGAATTCAAATAAACCGATGCCCACAACAATCGAGGAAAACACCAAAAAGTATATCGGATCTAGCATCAAGCTAAGAACAACGAGGGCTACAAAAATGAGCCCAGAAATACTACGCGTCAGGAGCGTCTTCATGGTTGTTTAAAACATCAATTGCTTTATCCTTATCTTGATCTGTAACATAGATTTCATAGGTGCCAAAATCATTAAACATAGAATCCACAGTGCTCGAAATTTGGAATGGGATTTGATTCATAGACAAGATAGATTGGCAAAGCTGAAAGTAAGTGCGATCAGTAGTAGATATGATTCTTTCTTTAGTCATTCAAATCTTCTTCATTTATATCATCAGTAGCCTCGGATGAATCATAAGGCTTAGACGTTTCCTTATTCGTCTCAGTTCGATCTTCAATACTATCCATCGGCTCGACAAGGCTAGTAGCTTCAATTTTTTCTGATTTTTCTTCTGGCTTCGTCGTTGACGCTTCTGGTTCTTTGTCTTCATCTTCCCATTCTCTCTTTCCAAAAACGGATTCTAAATCCTCTTTGAAGATGACTTCATGAGACAATAACTTGTTTGCTAGCTCAGTAAGTTTGTCTTTATTCTTGGATAGCAGATCAAGTGCACGTGCATATTGCGCTTCAATCATTTTACTCACTTCCTCATCTATAACTCTGGCGCGATCATCCGAATAAGGTTTCGTAAACATATCAGCACCTCTTGAATCAAAATAAGAAATATTACCAATCTTTTCGTTCAGTCCATAAATTGAAACCATTGCATACGCTTGTTTGGTTACTTTTTCGAGATCACTCAATGCACCAGTACTTATCTTACCAAAAATAAGCTCTTCTGCGGCTCTTCCTCCAAGTGCTGAGCACATTTCATCTAATATTTGCTCCGTTGTTGTAATACTTCTCTCCTCGGGAAGGTACCAAGCAGCACCTAAAGATTGTCCACGAGGAACGATGGTGACCTTTACCAAGGGGTGCGCATGTTCGAGTAACCAAGATACTGTAGCGTGACCAGCCTCATGAAAGGCGATGGCTTTTTTCTCACTAGGCGTAATGATTTTATTTTTCTTTTCAAGTCCACCAACAATTCGGTCTACGGCATCTAAAAAGTCCTGTTTTTCGACTTGTTTCTTATCATTTCTTGCGGCAATAAGGGCGGCCTCATTACATAGGTTAGCTATGTCTGCTCCTGAGAATCCAGGGGTTTGTTTGGACAAAAAGTCAACGTCCAAATTCTTTTCAAGTTTCAATGGTTTGAGGTGTACTTCAAAAATTTCCTTTCTTTCATTTAGGTCAGGCATATCTACATATATCTGACGGTCAAAACGACCTGCTCGCATTAAAGCACCATCCAAAACATCGGCTCTGTTTGTTGCGGCTAATATAATTACGCCTGAATTTGTCCCGAATCCGTCCATCTCTGTAAGGAGCTGGTTAAGCGTGTTTTCACGTTCATCATTTGAATTAAATCCGTTGTTTTTTCCTCTAGCTCTACCTATCGCGTCTATTTCATCTATAAAGATAATTGCAGGTGATTTCTCTTTTGCTTGTTTGAATAAATCTCTTACTCTAGAAGCACCAACACCCACAAACATTTCAACAAAATCTGATCCTGAAAGCGAGAAAAAAGGCACTTTAGCTTCACCGGCTACAGCTTTTGCCAATAGTGTTTTACCTGTTCCAGGAGGACCAACTAAAAGGGCTCCTTTGGGGATTTTTGCGCCGAGCTCCGTATATTTTGATGGGTTTTTTAAGAACTCAACGATTTCAACGATTTCTTCTTTTGCGCCCTCTAGGCCCGCAACATCTGAAAAGGTAACATTTGTTGTTTTACCATTTTCATAGACTCTGGCTTTTGATTTACCAATATTGAATATTTGTCCTCCGCCACCTGCGCTGCCGCCGGACATTCTGCGCATAACAAAAATCCAAATAGCGATAATAATTACAAATGGAAGTAAATAACTTAAAATTGTTCCGAAGTAGTCTATTCTCTCCTCATATTCTACAGTAACTCCCTTTTCATCAAGTTTCTGGGAAAGATATGTCTGGTCAACTTGCTTGATTTCAAATACAATTTTCGTTTTGTCAGTTTCTTTTGACCCTTTTAATGTGCTGCCTATATCCTTGAGTTCCTTGTTTTCAGTCTTTTTGATGAAATCTACGCCTTCAGCATTTAACTGAAATTCCACGCTTTTTTCGTTGATAATTACAACATTCTGTACACCCGATTCATCCGCTATTTCTAGTAAGGATTGTATTTTTACGCTTGAGCGCTCCTCTTTACCCATGAACAACTGAAATGCAATGAGACCAACACCTAAAATTGCGTAAATCCAGTAGATTGAGAAATTATTTTTTTTGTTTGCCATTTGTGTTTTTTTTAAGCGGGTATATTTGTTCTCGTAGCGTCAGACCACAATTCTTCAATGTCATAAAAGGACCGTTTTTCCTTGTAAAAAACGTGACCTACGACATTAACATAGTCTAACAAAACCCAATCACTATTTGTTTTGCCTTCAATATTCCAAGGCTTCTCTTTAAGGTTTTTTCGCACGTGTCTATTGATTGAATTCGAAATTCCATCAACGTGCGTATCTGAGTCACCTGAGCAAATCACAAAAAACTCAGTTATTGCTCCGTCTAATTCTCTCAAATCGAGGACTACAATTTCGTTTGCTTTGTTTTCTTGCATTCCTTCCACAATTGCATCACACAATTTTTCAGAAGGAGATTTCGATGTTTTTTTGCTCATAGTTAAAGTATCACAAATCTAACTGATTAATTTTAATTTTGCTTTGATTAATATGTCACAAAGCAATTCTAAAATAGGAATCCAAAAGATCCGGTTGATATCCGTCGATTCAACTAACAATTTTGCTGCCAAACTCATTAATGATGGCTTAGCCGGACATGGTTCGGTAATTTTGGCAGAAAATCAGACGAATGGCAGAGGACAGCGGGGTTCAGAATGGCAGTCTCAAGAAGCAAAAAACATATTGACCTCTTTTGTATTTAAATTTGAAACACTAGATCCTCAGTTTCTTTTTCGAATAAATGCCTTTATTTCTATTGCACTCATAGATTTTTTAGACAGCCATGGGATTGATGCACAAATCAAATGGCCGAATGACATTATGGTCAATGCTAACAAAATTTGCGGAATCCTCGTTGAAAATAAGTTATTGGGAAATAAACTGTCTTATTCTATAGCTGGTTTTGGCCTTAATGTCAATCAAACTGATTTTGACAATCTTACNAATGTTACAAGTATGTATTTGGAAAAGANTCAAGAATTTNATTTGNATNCAATTTGGGTTTCAATTATCTCNTATTTTCAGAAGTGGGAGGTGTTCGTTACTTCNGAGCATCGCGCTGAAAACCTTCACAGCATGTATCAAAATAATTTATTTGGACTTGGAGAAAAACGTGAGTTTCAAGTAGGGTCGAAAATCGTTGAGGGAGTTATCAAGGGTGTAAATATNCATGGGTTTTTAATCCTTCAAATAGGAAAAGAGACACATTATTTCCAGTCCAAAGAGGTGGTGTTTTTATGAAAAATGCTTACTCAGTTTGTTAGACATATAATTAAANAAACTGAGTAGAGGTTTTTCAACCATCATTTTTAAGAATGCATTTACTTCACCATCAAATTCGATATGACCTTCGGTTAGGTCTTTTTCTTGTTCAATTAGATGAATTGTAAGCTTAAAAGGGAATGGTGATTTTTCTCCNGACNTAAGGAATACTTTATCTTCCTNTTTTCCATCTTGGACAAGNGAAATGATAAACCCTCCCTGNACCTTAAACGAACAGGATGTTTCATCACAGACAAAATCTTTGACCTTATCCATAGGAAGCAGATGCTCCAAGTTTTCGGGTTTTATTAAAAACTCAATAATATCGGAACGATTCGTTCCTACACTTACTTTCTCTCCAGTTAAAATCATATCCTACTAATTTAGCCATTTGGATGGATCTCTGCTCCATTCTCTCAACATATGAAGGCTATCTTTCTTAATATATTTAGAATCAAGCGCTTTTTCCAGCAAAGTTGCGTAATCCGTTAATGTTGAATAAGCACACTCAGCTTTGTTGAATCTTTCCTGGGATTCTGAAAATCCATAAGTAAATATTGCAGCTAGACCTTTGACCTCTATACCTGATTCTCGCAGCGATTCGACAGCTTTTAAACTGCTTCCTCCAGTTGATATAAGGTCTTCGATAACAACGGCTTGTTGTCCTTTTTCAAAGTAGCCTTCGATTAAATTTTTTCTTCCGTGACCTTTGGCAGCGCTTCTTACATAGACGAATGGTAAGCCCATTTCTTGGGCAACCAATGCACCGATTGCAATAGCTCCAGTAGCTACACCCACAATTAAATCGGGTTTGCCAAACTTCTCTCCGATGAGCTCAACAATGCTTTGTCGAACATGTGTTCTCACGGAAGGATGAGATAGAGTAATACGATTGTCGCAGTAGATAGGCGATTTCCAACCAGAGGCCCATGTGAAAGGTTCTTCCGGCTGTAATTTCACAGCTTTCACTTGAAGGAGTAGCTCGGCAATCTTTAAGGCCCTATCTTTGTCGTTCATCATGAGGCAAAAGTATAAAGTTTTTACTGAACAAGGAGGTATTTTAATCTGTGATTCAAGAAAAAATTATATTCTCCAAAACGAGCCACGCTCCTTTTCTGATTTTTCGGAATTTTCCGCCTTTGTAGGTGAAAATATAATTGAGGTTTTTGCTGAAAACCCAGAGATGAGGCTGAATCAATTATTTTCAAATTTTAAGCCCATTAAAGCTGCCGGAGGTTTATTAATTCATAAAAACGAGCTTTTGCTCATTTATAGAAATGGATTCTGGGATTTGCCAAAGGGACATTTAGATCATAATGAAACAGTTGATGCTGCTGCAATACGAGAAGTAAAGGAAGAATGTGGTGTGTCGAACCAAATTGAGATTGTAGATTTTTTTCAGCAGACAAATCACGTGTATCTACTCGGGTCCTCTGATAGTNTACTCAANANAACNGATTGGTNTATTATGAAAANCNCNTNTAAAGAGNNNNTNAANCCTCAAATCGAGGAGGGNATTTCTGNNTGTAAATGGGTNCNNNTTGATGANNTAGATNAATATCTTNGNCAAANCTTNATTTCTATTCGTGAATTANTCTNTGATTTTATNAAGGTAAATNNCNTGAATNGGTANCTAAATCANGACGTTTTTATACATTTGCATTTAAAATTTNTCCATGAGCATTGCAAAGACATATGATCCCAAAACCGCAGAAGAAAAATGGTATGCGCATTGGTTAGAAAAAGGNTATTTTAANTCNGTNCCAGATGACAGGGAGCCNTTTACCGTTGTAATTCCGCCGCCTAATGTTACCGGGGTTTTGCATATGGGTCATATGCTTAATAACACGATTCAAGATGTTTTGATTAGAAGGGCCAGAATGCAAGGTAAAAATGCATGCTGGGTTCCGGGAACAGACCATGCTTCCATTGCAACTGAGGCAAAAGTTGTCCAGAAGCTAAAGGCGGATGGTCTAAAAAAATCAGATTTATCAAGAGACGAATTTTTANGTCATGCATTTGAATGGAAGGAAAAGCATGGCGGAATTATATTGGAACAGCTCAAAAAATTAGGCGCTTCATGTGATTGGAATCGGACACATTTCACAATGGATGAGNGCTACTCTGACTCAGTAATTGATGTTTTTANTGATTTATTCAATAAGGGTAAAATNTANAGAGGTGTGCGCATGGTAAATTGGGACCCTGATGCNCTTACNGCAGTTTCCGATGAAGAGGTTTTGCACAAAGAGGTGAATTCTAAGCTTTTTTATATGCGCTACAAAGTTGTTGGTTCTCAAGACGAATGGCTAAATGTGGCAACAACTAGACCAGAAACCATTTTTGGCGATACGGCTATTTGTGTAAACCCAAATGATGATCGCTATAAATCTTTGCACGGGAAACATATTCAGGTTCCTTTGACGGATCGTAAAATACCAGTTGTAACTGACGAGTATGTGGACATAGACTTTGGTACGGGTTGTTTGAAAATAACACCGGCACACGATATTAACGATTANGAGATAGGGGTAAAGCATAATCTAGAGAATATTAACGTTTTCAACGACAATGGTACCTTGAATGCTTATGGACTGCACTACGAAGGTCTTGATCGATTTGAGGTGCGTAAACAAATAGAAAAGGAGCTCCATGAGAAAGGGTACCTGATTAAGGTTGACGACCATCAAAACAAGGTGGGNTATTCTGAGCGCACGAATGCGATTATCGAGCCCAAGTTATCCATGCAGTGGTTCGTGAATATGAAGGAGCTTGCAGAGCCAGCCTTGGAAAATGTAATGAATGGAAAGATACAGTTTCATCCCAGCAAATTTAAAAATACATACAGGCATTGGATGGAAAACATCAAGGATTGGTGTATCTCCAGGCAGCTTTGGTGGGGGCATAGAATTCCCGCTTTTTATTATGGGAAAGGAACCAATGATTTTGTAGTTGCGAAATCAGCNGAGGAGGCACTGNATATTGCCTCTAAAAAAGTGGGTAAGGATTTATCTTTGGCTGATTTGAGCCAAGACGAAGATGTCTTAGATACTTGGTTTTCAAGTTGGTTGTGGCCGATTTCTGTATTTGATGGACTGACAAAGCCCAATAATGATGAAATCAATTATTATTATCCTACTAATGACCTAGTTACAGCNCCAGAAATCATGTTCTTTTGGGTTGCAAGAATGATTATGGCTGGCTATGAGTATTTGGATGAACTACCGTTTAAAAATGTCTATTTTACCGGTATTGTAAGGGATAAATTAGGCCGTAAAATGTCCAAGTCGCTTGGAAACTCTCCCGACCCTATTGACCTTATTCACAAATTTGGTGCTGACGGAGTCCGCGTTGGTGTGCTCATTAGCTCGCCTGCTGGCAATGATCTACCTTTTGATACNAGCCAGTGCGAACAAGGCCGAAATTTTTCAAATAAAATATGGAATGCCTACCGATTGATTTCTAGCTGGGAGGTTAAAGATATAGAACAACCGGCATCTTCTGCGATTGCNGTTAAGTGGTTCGAGCATAAGTTTCAGCAAACCCTTTTGGAGCTGAATGAACTTTACGATAATTATAAGATATCAGANGCCTTGATGGTGAGCTATAAGCTTGTNTGGGATGATTTTTGCTCATGGTATTTGGAAATTATCAAACCCGGCTATCAGCATCCTATTGATCGTAAAACACTGGAGCAGTCTATTACACTCTTTGATAATATTTTAAAGATACTACACCCATTTATGCCTTTCGTGACAGAAGAACTTTGGCATCAACTTTCTACTAAAAATGTAGANCTTGTTGTTTCTAATTGGCCTGAAGTTTCGGGNCATGACGATGCCTTATTAAGTTCATTTAATAGTGCAGCTGAAATTGTAACAAATATTCGGAATATCAGAAAGCAACAAAGTATAGGCGCTAAAATTAAGCTAGAGCTTTTCTATTCGGGCAAGTACAAAGGTAATGCAGACTTTACCTCTCTTATCCGAAAAATGGGTAATCTTTCTCTTTTTGAGGCAACCAATGAAAAAATTGGTAATTCAAATGGCTTTATTGTAGATGGTATTCAATTTTATGTTCCTTTTGGCGATACAGTAGACGTTGAGGCTGAAAGACAAAAATTAGAGCAAGAGCTCGATTATTCTAAAGGCTTTTTAACGAGTGTTCAGAAAAAACTTGGTAATGAAAGATTCGTTAATTCTGCGCCGGAGAAAGTCGTAGAAAATGAAAAGAAAAAGCANTCAGANACGCTATTGAAGATTGCCTTATTAGAAGAAAAACTAAGTAATTTAAATTAAATAAACCTAAAATCGACACGTCGGTTTTTACGCTTCCCTTCTTTTGTTTGATTGGTTTCTGCGGGTTCGTTTTCTCCTTTAAAATCGATTACAANTCNGTCTCGCCTTAGTCCTCTTTTGGTGAAGAATTTTATGATGCTTTCCGCTCTTCTTTTAGACAAATNTCTGTTGTACGTCTTAGAGCCATCCGAGTCTGTATGGCCTGTAACTTGAATGCGCAAATCAGAATGACTTTGCGTGATCTTTATGATTTCTAATAGTTGCTTATGATATTGTTCCAGAATAATTGCCCGATCAACATCAAAATAAATAGGAACAAATTCGAATTCACGAAGTTCCTCTAGCCGCTTTTTAGGAGCAGATAAGCCTAAATGNTAATTTTGAATAAATGAATTTATCCAATGCCGGGATTGAAGANATTTTGATTTTGCATTAAATGAAAAATCATCTTTATATAGTACTATGATAGATTTTTTTACGCTGTCGTAAACTGACGTTAAATAGCCTTTTTCTAGGTTGTACTGCAACGCGAATTTGTTTTTTATTTTGGTCTTTCCTTTTGAATTGAAGATTGACGATGTTTCCTTTATTGATATGTTCACATATTTCTTAGCACCTACTATTTTTTTAACATATATATCCTTGTTGCTAGCTTCGACTTTAATCATGCCATCTAAAAGACCGCTTATGATTTTGAAATTTAGTTCATAAATAGCACCAACCCTCGATGAATCTATGATTTCAGCACCTCTCCATGTACCGGACAATTTGAGCTGAGCGCAGGTATGTTGGGTCGAAATGACCAGAGACAGTATTGGAGCTAAAAGAAATAATTTAAAAAACATTGTTCTTAAGGTATTCGTAGAATAACAAAAAATGTTCCATTTAAACTTTATCGTATTAAAAGTGTTACTTTGCAATATGAAAAAACTCAGTATCCTCTTTATTTTAGCCAGTGGCATTTTTTTAATGGCCTTCTGTATGGAATCAAATTCAAAACCTATGAATGAAAATAAAATATCGTTACATGAATATACCGTTGAGGATATCAATGGCGATAGCTATGACTTTTCGAAGCTTAAAGGTAAAAAGGTCATTTATGATACTCATGAAGATTTACCAAGGCAATTATTAAGTAAGCCTTATCTAGGTAATGTAAGGAAGAAAGTCCTTTCTTTTTTAATT
>NYTQ01000035.1 GCA_002683585.1 Cryomorphaceae bacterium | reverse complement strand
GTTCGGCACATGAACAACGATTTGAATGCAAATATTAAATACTGGGAGGTTGGTAATGAAAATTACGGTCCGTGGCAGGCAGGATATGAGGTCAACGGAAATCAAATTGATGGAACTGATTATGGAAGTATTTTTAATGTATTCGTAGATTCAATGAAGGTTGCGGACCCATCAATTAAGGTAGGCGCAGTGATTTTCCCACAGGACAATAATTACAATAATTGGACTCGAAAAGTACTTCAGAAAGTGGAAAATTCTGCTGATTTTTTAATTATTCACGACTACTTCAAACGAAAAAATAATCCAAATAATGTTACTTATCCTGAAATGATGATCGCTGTTTCGGAGGTTGAGGAGGATGTGGATAATGTTAATAATATGGTGACGACCTATACTTCCAAACCATCTGGATATTTTCCCATTGCTATGACGGAGTTTAATTCCAAAACAGGCGAGAGAGAAATTGCGATGGCCAATGGGATTTTCATTGCGCGGGTGCTGGCGGAACAGATTAAACATAAAATCGGCTTGTCATTAATTTGGAGTTTTCAGAATGGACTGGATAGCCACGGTGGTGATCATGGAATTACGGCTCGCAACAGTGATGTAGTGCCGAAAGATACGCCAAGGCCCGTATACCATGTTTGTCGCTATATGAACCAATTCTTTGGGGATAAAATGATATGGTCATACTCAAATGATACATCTATCAATTCTTATGTCACTAAGTTTTCCAATGGCGATTTAGGTATGCTTCTCATTAATCATACATCAAATGCAGAAGTCGTTGAGTTCGACTTTGGAGCTGCATCATTGAAAGATAATTTTTATTGGTATGAGGTAAATGCTTTGTCTGAAACAGATAAGAAAGTTTTCATTAATGGTCAGACGACTACGCTGACGGAAGGTGGTCCCGAAAACTATGCTCAAGTTCCTGCCTATACAAGGGAGGTTGATGGGAATACAAAATTCGAAATAAAGCCTTATTCCGTAACTTTCATCGCCAACGCGGACAATACTGCAGGTCAAATTACAGTGCCTAAGAAAAATGTTTATTTCAATAACCCATTTGAAAATCAGCTGTCATTTTTAGGCGAACTTGTTCCTGATCGGGTCACTATATTTGACGTGAATGGCATTCCTGTTCTTACTTCAGTATCAAAGAATATTGATACCTCTAAGTTATCTCCGGGTGTTTATTTTCTTGTCGTTGAGATTAATGGCACCCAGGTTGTACATAAATCTATTAAACTATGATTATGATGAAGCATTTAGCAAAACATTTTTTATCATTTCTTTTTTTGTGCAATGTCATGTTCTTTTTTAGTCAAGATCAAATCGATCTATTAATTGAAAAGATGACCATTGAGCAGAAAGTAGGTCAAATGACACAAATTAATTTGGGTTTTCTTTCCTCTAGTGTAGATCAACATGATGGTAANGTCAAACAAATTGACANCGAAAAACTAAAGANGGCAATTGAAAATTACNATGTAGGTTCCATTTTGAATACTGCAGGCACAGCTTATTCGNTTGAAAAGTGGCACAGAATTTTAACGCAAATCCAGGANCTTGCTTTGGCAACTCCGCTTGAAATACCAATCTTGTATGGGATAGATGCCATTCATGGTGTCACATATACCAAAGGGTCAACATTATTTCCTCATAACATTGGATTGGCAGCAACAAGAAATCCCACNATNGCGAATCAGNTTGCCGTTGCAACAGCAAAGGAAACNAGAGCTTCTGGTCTTCGATGGAATTTTGATCCTGTTTTAGATGTTGGCAGAAACCCATTGTGGCCAAGATTNTGTGAAACTTTTGGTGAAGATCCTTTTTTGGTTTCAGTGCTNGGAGCAGAACTTATCAAAGGATACGAGCAAGATGGTTTATCTGAANAAACNGCTGTCGCCTCTTGTATGAAACATTTTATTGGTTATTCCGATCCTAAATCTGGAAAAGACAGAACGGAAGCNTACATTTCTGACATCACATTATGGCAAAAACATATCCCTTCATTCAAAGCCGCNATTGATGCTGGTGCATCAACTGTAATGATCAACTCTTCGATGATCAATGATGTNCCCGTTCACGGNAGCTACAAGCTATTAACCGAACTCCTCAGAAACAAATTAGGTTTCAAGGGAATGATTGTTACGGATTGGGAGGATATTATTCGACTACATTCAAGACATAAAATTGCGGCAACGCCAAGAGAAGCAGTGAAAATTGCAATTAATGCNGGAATTGANATGAGTATGGTTCCCAATAGCTTTTCATTCTGTGAGCACCTTATTGATTTGGTTAAAANTGGAGAGGTTTCNGAAGATAGAATTGATGCTTCTGTAAAGAGGATCTTAGTTTTAAANNAGGANCTNGGACTTTTTGACGCGCCATATCCTGAAAAAGNTGCAGTACAGAATTTTGGATTACAAGAATATCAATCGCTGGCATTGAATTCAGCGAGAGAATCCATGGTTTTATTGAAAAACGAGGACGATGTACTTCCGCTTCCTAAAAACAAAAAGTATTTGCTTTTGGGTCCAGGGGCCAATTGTTTGAGTGCTTTAAATGGCTGCTGGTCATATTCTTGGCAGGGCGACAAAGAGGACGTATATCCAAAAACGAGTAAAACGATTTTAGATATTTTTCAAGAAAGATTTGGCGATGAACAGGTGATGTGTGATGTCAAAAGAGACTACTCGGATGCGACAAATTTCAACATTAATTTTTCTGATGAAGAGATTAGCAATGTTGATTATGTCATTCTCTTTCTTGGTGAAAATGCCTACGCGGAATCTCCTGGTAACATCGATGATTTAACACTCGATCAAAATCAAATTGAGTTGGCTAATAGAGCAATATCCTTAGACAAAAAAATAATCCTTGTACTCATCCAAGGAAGACCAAGAATAATTAATGATTTTTCAGAAAACATAGATGGAATCGTCAACGCATTTTTACCGGGCAGCATGGGGGCTCAAGCAATATTAGATGTGCTTTTTGGAGATTTTAATCCTTCCGGAACTTTACCATTTACTTATCCTGCGCATTCAGGCGATCTGCTGACTTACGACCATAAAAACTTATCTGCGATGGTAAGAACAGCACCAAATAAAAAAACATATGGAGGTTATCATCCAGCATTTAAATTTGGTGCTGGTTTGAGTTACTCTGATTTCGCTATCAGTAATTTTAAATTAAGTGCAGATACAATTAACGTTGATGAAAAAATTCAAATTTCCTTTCAGATAAAAAACAATAGTGAGCGGGATGGAACAAAAAACATTGATGTATTTATAAAAGATCATTACGCCTCACTTGCCCCTGATGTAAGGAATTTGAAATACTTTACCAAGGTTTTTCTTAAAGCTGGTGCTCAAAAGGAGGTACGAATAGATCTAGACAAAAATGATTTGTTTTTCTTCAATTCAAGAGGGGAGAAGCTTCTAGAAGAAGGTAATTTTTCTGTATTTATAGAAGACCAAAACGCAACGTTTTATCTCAAAGAGTAGTTGCGCGTGCATGTGCTGAGCGATCTGTTTGAAAAAGCGCACAACGAGCATCTATTTGTAAACTAGAATTAATTTCTCTGTCAAAATTTTTTCATACTGTCATAAATACACTATCTTTCGTGTTTGAATTATATGAGCATTTTTTTAAATTTTAGCTTAGCGTTTTTATGCGTACATAATCAGTGTTTGGCTATCAGAAAGATACACAATGCAACTATCAGGCTTTAAATACGTTTATGTATAGGAGTTAAAAACCAAAGAAATAAAAATTTTAAGTTGATNAAAATCTAGGCTGTGCGTGAGNGTTTCAAACATNTTCTAAAACCAAATTTTTTCGNTACACTATTTTTAGNGTTATCATTCGGCTTCGCTGAAGCACAAAGTATNTACACAATAAACGGCGGATTCAGTGGAGATGACGATTTAATGGAAGAGACCAACAACAGTAGCACTGGTAGATGGGCGAAAAGGGTTATTACTTACGACAATTTTGAATTTTATTGCTCTCAATGGAAAGGGTCGACAACAACTGGATCAGTTGGTTGTATTATTTTTCGATGGGGCAACGGCGGTTATTTTTGTTTAACCCAAGAAAAAGACACTGGTAAATTCCGCCTCAAAGAAAGAAATACTAATAGTGGCAATAGCACCAGACAATTGGCGTATTACGATGGGCCAAACAATGCACAACCTTCAGTTAAAATAATCTGCGTTGGTCAGAGTATAATCGTAGAAATTGATGGTGTCGAACAAATGAACGTTACACATGCGTACAATTACAGTGGGGATTTTGCTTTTTACAAGTCGGGAAGATATAACGACGGTAACAAATGGTACAATATTACCTATGAAGAGGTTCCGTCGGGCTCATGGACTGGTGCTGTNAGTACTGATTTTCATGATCCAGACAATTGGAGCGGTTCTATACTACCTACTGCATCCGATGATATTATTATTCCCGATGTAACCAATCAGCCAATCGTTACCACTAATGCTTCAGTCAATGCCATAGATGTTTATTCGGGNGCTGAAATTACCATTAGCTCAGGGACATTAAGTATTGCAGATTCTACAGATATGGATGGCACGCTAACGATAGCATCTGGAGGTGTTTATGATGCTAACGGTGACTTTGATGCAACCGGAGGCAATGTAACTTTCTCAGGTTCAGGAACGCTGCAAGTCGCTCATCCTACAATCACTAGCTTTGGAACGCTNACTACCTCAGTGGGAACTGTAGAATTTGATGGCGCTGNGCAAGATGTACCAGCAGATACTTATTACAACATTGAAATTGANGGTTCAGGAACGAAATCACTTGCNGGAAATATCACTGTTAATGGTAATATTACCCTCACCAATGGTGAATTGGATTTTAACGGCGACAAAAACTTAAACCTCATTGGCGACGTTACGAGAACAAATGGCGCTTTA
Source organism: Cryomorphaceae bacterium (assembly GCA_002683585.1). Next base: position 1,655 of record NYTQ01000035.1, on the reverse strand, counting down.
GTCAATAACGGTTCAAATAANGGTTATTTGATTCTTAAAGCTACATCTTCGCAAAATGCGAGCCATTCTGTCTGCGGATTTACAGCTGATGCCATTAGTATTAAAAAGATGAACTCGTCGAGCGCTGTGATTACTGGAAATATTACCGCTAACTATTTGTGGTTACAATCTTCTAATTCTGGGACATTTACCATAGATAATGACTATACATTAGAAGTGGACGGGTATATTAAAGTNGNCGGTGGAACACTCAACGTAGTGTCAGGTTCTTTGACCACGACTCAAAATTCAAGTTCGAGTCATGAGCTTTCGGGCGGTATCTTAGACATTGATGGAGGCACTGTGTCTTTCGGTACACCCTCCAATAGCACTGCCGATTTAAATATTATTGGAGGAACATTAGATATTTCTGGTGGTACATTGAACGTATCCGATTGTATTGACATCGAAACAGGGACTTTTACACAATCTGGTGGAGTAGTCAACGTCAAGACGAATACTTCAGCGAGCGGGGATAACGATCATAAATTCGCGATGGATGCAGGGAACCTCAGTTTAACAGGAGGAACAATGAACCTACTGGGTGAGGTCAATAATTCAGATTTTTACTGTATGTCCCTTTCGGCAGGAGTAACGACAACTTCAACTTCAGGTCATACCATTTCTATTTCGACAAATGATGCATCCGATGACGAGGACCGCTACATTGATTTGGGCGATGCCTCGAATGACATTGGTAATTTGACTTTTGATTTAACGGGTCATGAACTGTATTTCAAGTCCAATGGTGATATTCTTGGAAATTTAACCGCCACCAATGGCGATATCGACATCTCGTCTTACTCGTTAAACGTTTCGGGTAATGCTTCATTTCCGACAGATGAATTGTTAATTTCTACAGGGACATTGGATGTGGATGGTTCTTTTGATGCCTCTAACGATATTACTTTTTCTGGTGCGGGAAGACTACAACTTTCAGGTGCTGTTAATGACCTTGGCACTTTGACTAACTCTATTGGAACAGTNGAGTATGATGCCATGGGANCGCAGGATATACTTGCCGATACGTATTTTAATTTGGAAATNGATGGATCGGGAGAAAAAACCTTACCGACAAGTAATGTCACAATAAAGGGAGATTTGACGCTGTCTGCAGGTTCACTTGCATTCAATGGTGGTTCAAGGTCANTAANNTTATTACCCTTAAAGGAAGTGTTCTAGGTTCAGGAATCCTAACAGCGAGCACGACAAGTATCTTTAAAATTGATGGAGACGGAACCAATCAAGACATTAGAGGTATATCCTCCGATGATATTGGTGTTCGTCTTTCTGGAGACGCGAACGCTACAACTTCTGGAGATATTACATGTAAGTACTTAGATCTATTGTCAGGTTCAACCGGAACATTTACAATTGATGGTGAAACCGTTACCATCAATCCTACAGGTGGTTACTTAGAGATGGATGGTGGTGATTTGACGGTTTCATCAGGTAGCTTAATCATCAACTCTACAAGTGAGACGACGAACGAGCTTGACGCTGGTACGCTAACGGTTAGCGGCGGTACAGTTTCTTTTACTGGTAACTCTTCTTCAAACACAGGTGGTGATTTGAACGTTGATGGCGGAACCTTGACTGTAAGCTCGGGTAGCATT
>NYTQ01000034.1 GCA_002683585.1 Cryomorphaceae bacterium | reverse complement strand
AGGGGAGTCGAACCCCTGTTGCCGAGATGAAAACCCGGTGTCCTAGGCCTCTAGACGAACGGGACTAGATTGCGGCAATTATAAAAGCTAATAAGTCTCTTGAAAAGGTTTAAATACCTATTTAATTCTCTTATTTATAGCTTTTAAAAACCCTCTTNGAAAATTGCCTTCCATCTGATCTGGGTAAAGCCTTCGAAACATTCTTTCCATCCTGGTCATGATTTGCTTTGGATTTTTGGGGTCTACCAGATCCAGCGCTTGAACGGTTTCGTTGAAGTGTTGGATGAGATGATTCAACTCTTCAGAGGTATACTCTGGAAAATCTTGCCAAGATTCTACCGAATGATTTTGTGCCGCCTGATAAATCTCATAACAAATAACTTGGGTAGACATGGCGATATTCAAAACGGGGTAATCAGGATGGGCCGGAATAATTAAATGTTTATTTGCTAATTGCAACTCCTCATTGGTCAATCCCCTGTCCTCTCGACCAAAAATTATTGAAACTTCGATGTTGTTATTTACTAAATCCTGAATCTCTTCTGCAGCATCTTTTGCTGATAATATTGGCCACTCTATAGTTCGATCTCTTGCAGAGGTTGCATATATAACTTTTGAACCTTTGACTGCGGTTTGAATTGAATCAAAAACCTGAGCATTGTCCAAAAGATCTGTAGCATTGCCAGCCAGTGCGGTAGCATCTTGATGGGGAAATTTTTTTGGATTAATCAAAGCTAGTTTTGCCAANCCCATGTTTTTCATAGCTCGAGCAACTGAACCAATATTACCTGGATGAGAAGTTTCTACTAAAACGATTTGAATAAACCTATTAATGGGATTCATATAACTATTATCGTCATTTCCAGTACAATATGCGACATGTCTAAGCCNGCTTTACTAAATGTCGCTATTCTTGCAGCNAGAGTTGGAGCTGCAGAGCTAGAATTTGCAGTGAAAAAAGTACATAAGCTTGATGTAATTAAAAAAGGTCCTACGGATTATGTTACTGAGGTTGATAGAAAGGTTGAGGCAATTGTTTTTGAGGAAATTAAAAAATACTACCCTGAAGATAACTTTCTCGGGGAGGAGTCTGGTCATGAGATCAATACCTCAGATACCACATGGATCTTAGATCCGATAGATGGCACCACTAATTTCATTCATGGCTATCCTCAATATTGTATTTCTCTAGCATGCGTTGTTAAAGATCAAACTCATCATGCGGTAATTATTGATCCAACTAGAAGAGAGGAATTTAGCGCCTCTAGAGGGAAAGGTGCTGAGCTTAATGGAGAAAGGATTAGAGTAAGTAAACGCAAAAGCTTAAAAGATGCTTTGGTTGGTAACACCTCGCATGTGAATGATTCACAAAAATATACTTTCGATAATATTGCTACCTTCAGATCTCTATACAAACATAGTCTGACCATCAGAAGATCGGGTTGTTCTGCATTGGATCTGGCTTATGTTGCATCCGGAAGATTAGATGCGTTTTGGGCTCAAGGATTGGGTATTTGGGATGTTGCTGCTGGCATGCTCATAGCCGAAGAAGCAGGAGCGTTAACTAGCAATTTTCTTGGAAATCCAGATTACAAAGATAGCGATCACTATCTATGCGCTACTCCCAAATGTTTTAAACCTATGCTAGAGGCTATCAAGCCAAACTTCAAAGCCCATTAGGGCATATCGTCAAACTCAGCTCCTTCAGGTTCTGGAATTGTTAGATCATCTTGAGTAATTGAAAGTCCTAAGAGCATATTTGCAACCACATAGATGGATGAATAGGTTCCAATTAACACACCAATGATTAATGCCTGACTAAATCCTCGGATCATGTCTCCACCAAAGAAAAATAAGGCAAGCAAAACTAACAATGTTGTTAATGAAGTAATTAATGTTCTTGAAAGCGTTTGATTGATAGATTTATTAACAATTTCTTCTGGCTCATAACCCCTTTCACCTCGAAAGTTTTCCCTTATTCTGTCAGAAACAACGATGGTGTCATTAAGTGAGTAACCTATCACAGCCAACAATGCAGCCAGAACTGTCAAGTCAAAATCCCATGAGAACAGGGAAAAAAGGCCAAAGATTATTACTACATCATGAGCAAGAGCCGCAACAGCTCCCAAGGCAAATTTATATTGAAATCTAAAGGCAACATACAACAAAATCATACCCAGAGCGACAAGCATTCCAAGCCCACCTTGATCTCTTAGCTCAGTCCCAATTTGAGGACCTACAAACTCAATTCTTTTTAGCTCTATTGCTGGATCTGCAGCTTGTAAAAACTTAAAAACAACATCCCCAATTTGACTGTTTCCATTTTTATCTGCAACCTTTATAAGTACGTCAGAATTTGATCCAAAGTTAACAACTTGAAAATCATCAAATCCATTGGTGAAAACTAAATCCCTAATCTCAGCAAGATCAGCAGCCTGCTCATATGACACCTCAATTAATGTACCGCCACTGAAATCTAAGCCAAGATTTAATCCCTTAAAACTAAGTGAGCCAACTGATAGAGCAAGTAACACTAACGAACTGATGGTCGCAACACGTCGATAACTCATAAATGGAATATTAAAATTCACTAGACTCTTAGCTCCTTAATATTTTTATTACCATACATTAAATTAACAATTGCTCTGGTTCCTAAAATGGCTGTAAACATGGACGTTAAAATTCCTATGGATAATGTAATTGCAAAGCCTTTTACAGGGCCAGTTCCAATTGCGTATAAGACTATAGAGGCAATCAGAGTGGTCACATTGGCATCAACAATAGTTACAAAAGCTCTAGAAAAACCCTCTTGTATAGCTGTTTGGGGATCCTTACCTTCTTTCAATTCTTCACGTATTCGAGAGAAAATTAAAACATTGGCATCTACCGCCATACCTATGGTCAGCACAATTCCTGCAATACCAGGAAGAGTTAAGGTGGCGCCAAGCAATGACATAAAACCGGTAATAAGAACTACATTTGCAAATAAAGCAATATTCGCAGCCAGACCAAACCAGCGATAGTAAAAGAACATAAATGCAATTACAGATAGTAGACCCATAATGATTGATCTGACACCCAGCTGAATATTCTCTTTACCCAGGCTGGGTCCAACTGTTCTTTCCTCAACGAATTTCATTGGTGCTGCAAGAGCTCCAGCTCTAAGCAACAATGCTAGCTCACTGGCTTCTTGCGGAGAACCCACTCCAGTTATTCTAAAATTAGTCCCCAATACTGCTTGAACCGTTGCCAAGCTAATAATTCTTTTTTCAATATAAGAGGTTTGTTCTATTACTTCGTTGCCAGCGTCATCAATGACAAGAGTAGATTTATTTTTTTGCTCAACAAACAACACTCCTAAACGCCGTCCGATATTTCCATTGGTTGCTTTTTGCATCGCCCGACCACCTTGCATGTCCAATGTTATGTTTACTTGAGCAAAGCCACTTTCATCAAATCCTGAATTAGCATTGGTGACTCTTTCGCCAGCAACAATAATTTTTTTCTCTAAATAAGCTGAACCCATTCTCTCGTCTTGGTAGGAGAACTCCTCCTTGCGCAGTCGTGAGGCTGTTGGAGCTGCTTCCAGTCTAAACTCCAGGTTAGCAGTCTTACCAATAATTTTTTTGGCTGCCGTTGTATCTTGAACACCTGGAAGTTGAACGACTATTCGGCTGCTGCCTTGGCGTTGAACTATTGGTTCTGAGACTCCTAACTCATTCACCCTATTGCGCAAAGTCATCAAATTCTGACCCACAGCGTAATCTCTGATCTCTTTGATAGCAGATTGTGAATATTTAAGAGAGACTATATTTCGAATACTATTTAACTGAAGATCATAAAGACTGGTTCCGACTGCGGTTATATTGTCTTCATTGAATGCTCTAATTGCTTTGTTGTAATCTTCATCGCTAACAAATGCAAAGGTTAAAACTGTATCGTCTTTGGTCGAGCTTTCAACACCAATTCTGTCATCTCTGAATTTTTTTCTATATTCATTCAGCAATGATTCGAGCCGGTTATCAAGAGCGTTTTCAATATCAACTTCAAGCAGAAAGTGAACTCCGCCAGAAAGATCTAGACCAAGCTTTAAAGGGCCGCCACCAATATCTCTGAGCCATTGAGGTGTTGAAGGCTCTAAGTTTAGCGCAACAATGGCTTGATCAAGTAGATTCCTCTGTAATGCAGCCTTAGCTGCAAGCTGATCATCAAAAGAACTAAATTTTGCAACGATATTATTTTCTTTTAAACCGACAGATTCGACCAGAATAGAGTTCGAAGTCAAAATTTGTTCAACATCAGATAGTAGTCTCTGATCAGCAGATTTACTTGAATCCGTGTATGCAACTTGAATAGCTGGTTTTGCAGGATATAGATTGGGCAGTGAATAGAGAATTCCGATAGAAAGAACTAATACAATAAATGCATGAGTCAGGGGTGAAAATCTATTCATACAAACTACTAATCTATAGAAGCAATGGTGCCTTTTGGCAATGTATTTGCTATGGCAGTTTTTTGAAGTTTAAAAGTAATATTCTCGCTAACTTCAATGGACACATAAGGGCCCCTAATATCTTTGATTTTGCCTATGATACCGCCAGCAGCTACAACCTCATCGCCTTTCTCAAGACCATCCATCATAGCTTGAAGTGCTTTCATACGTTTTTGTTGGGGACGGATAGTCATAAAATACATTAAAGCAAGAAATCCAATAAAGAAAACAATAATGGGATCTGGTAACCACCAAGGTAATTGCTGTGCTGTTTCGTTCATATAATGTTCCTAAGTTAAGTGCTTGGGTATATCTAATTGCCGCATATTATAAAAGTCTTTTAAGAACTTAGCGAATGAATCTGTTGCAATTGATTCACGAATATTTCGCATTAAATCTTGATAGTAATAAATATTATGAAAGCTATTAAGAATGGAGCCCAGCATCTCATTTGTTTTATCNAGATGATTTAAATATGCCTGAGAATAATTTTGACAAACTTTGCAAGGGCAATTTTTATCAATGGGGTCATCATTATTTTTGCTGGGTGCATTGCGAATATTCAATACGCCTGTGGAAGTGATTAACTGACCGTTTCTTGCGTTTCGAGTAGGCAAAACACAATCAAACATGTCGATGCCATAAAATACTGCCTCAACTTAAATGTCCTCAGGTTTCCCAACTCCCATTAAATAATGGGGTTTATCCTCTGGAAGATGGCTTGCAAGCGCTTGCAAAATTCTTGTTTTATCTTCCTTGGGCTCTCCAACACTTAAACCCCCTACTGCAATTCCTTCAAAACCAATTTTTTGCAACCCCTCAAGCGATTGCAATCTTAGTTCTTCATGCATGCCACCTTGAATTATTCCAAATAATGCTGAATTGGTGTCATGTGCATCTCTTGAACGTTGAGCCCATCTTAATGAAAGTTCCATGGATGTCTTGGCTTCATTATATTCTGAGGGGTATGGTGTGCATTCATCAAAAACCATAACTATATCTGAACCAAGATTTGCTTGAATGCGCATTGAGTCTTCAGGGCTCATAAAGAATTTCTTCCCATCATAGGGAGATTGAAAAGCTACACCCTCCTCTGAGATTTTAGCAAGATCACCTAAGCTCCATACCTGAAATCCACCAGAATCAGTAAGAATTGGTTTGTCCCAATTTGAAAATTTATGAAGGCCGCCAAGGTCTTTAATCAACTCATCGCCCGGCCGAAGCATAAGATGGTAAGTGTTTCCCAAAATAATTTCTGAATTTGTTTCAAGTAAATTTTCTACTTCAAGAGATTTCACTGTTCCGTTGGTGCCAACAGGCATAAATGCTGGAGTTTGCACTGAACCTCTTGAGAATTGAAGTTCACCTCGACGGGCAAATCCAGATTTAGCAAGTAAATTAAATTTCATGATTCCTTAGAAGCATAGCATCGCCATAAGACAAAAATCTGTACTCATTTTTTATTGCTGTAGAGTAAATTTCCATCATTCTTTCATAGCCTACAAATGCAGCAACAAGCATCAATAAAGAAGATTTAGGTAGATGAAAATTGGTGATCATGTGATCAACCGCTTTAAACTTATAACCAGGATAAATAAATAAATCGGTTTCACCTCTAAAGGGTTGGAAACCATTCTGACAAGCTGTTTCAAGTGCTCTAACCGAGGTTGTCCCTACAGCAATAATTTTTCCGTTACTTGCCTTAGTGTGAGCAAGTTTTTTAATCAGATCTGAGTCTACCTCCACCACTTCTTTGTGAATTATGTGGTCCTCGATATCATCTGATTTTACTGGTTGAAAGGTGCCTGCTCCAACATTTAGATTTACATGACCAATTTCAACACCTAAACTGATCAACTTTTTTAAAAGAGCATCATCAAAATGCATTCCTGCTGTTGGCGCTGCAACAGATACTTTCTTTTCAGGGTTTGCGTATATGGTTTCATATCTCTCATTGTCAATAGGCTCTGGATCTCTGTTCATATATGGAGGCAATGGAATTTGACCATGATTTATAAATAATGCTTGAGGATCTATTGACCACTCTAAAATAAAGAAATTTTCTTTTCTGCCTATTACTTTTGCTGTAAATTTTTCTTTTCCAAACAAAAAAACTAATTCACTGCCCTCCTTAGGAGTTCTTGCAGATTTGACCTGAGCAAGGGTTTGACTATCAGATAAAAATCGTTCTAAAAGAATCTCTATCTTTCCACCAGTACTTTTTTCCCCAAAAAGTCTTGCCGGTATGACTGATGTTTGATTCAAAACCAACAAATCTCCTGAAGAAAAATATGATCCAATATTCTTAAAAATATCATGTTGCAAGGACTCAATTGCTACCAAGAGCTTAGAGTCACTTCTTCTATCAGAGGGATATTTTGCTATTAAATGCTCAGGAAGATGGTAGTTAAATTTTTCAGTTTTCATTGG
>NYTQ01000033.1 GCA_002683585.1 Cryomorphaceae bacterium | reverse complement strand
TGGTGTAACAAACATATGGGAATCTATTATCTATCGCAGGCTTCTGAGTAAGAATATTGTTTCACCAATAAATCAAATTAAAAATGTTCCATATGCTGTTTATGGTGCTACCGAAACATCGAAGTCTAGCCCTGGTTCTAAAGCTAGAAGTGAAGGTAAAAGTCATAAGATTGCTGGTGGTTATGTAAAGGATCCATTAGTTGGTGCACATGATTGGGTTGTATCTTTTGATTTGAATTCTCTGTATCCTAATATTATTGTACAACAAAACATATCACCAGAAACTTTATATAAAGACTACACCTATAGGTTTCCTCAAGGACCTGATTATTATTTAGATCATGATCGCAATAAACAAATATGCGAAGACTATTCCATATGTGCTTCCGGTGTACCATTTACTAAAAAGTCTCAGGGTATCATACCTGAACTGATTGTTGATTACTATTCTGAACGTACAGTCATTAAAAAGAAAATGCTCAAGACACAATCAATGTATGAGAAAGAAAAAGACAAAGCTCTGGAATCTACGATCAACCAGCTTGAGAATAACCAGATGGCAATTAAAATCCTGCTCAACTCATTGTATGGTGCATTGGCTAACAAATACTTCAAGTATTTTGATAACGCTCTGGCTGAATCAGTTACACTTACTGGCCAAACAGTTATCCGTTGGGCTGAACAGGCAATCAACAAAGAAATGCAAAAGCTACTTGGTAGCAACAAAGACTACGTTATTGCAATTGATACGGATTCAGTTTATATTAACATGGGTCCAGTTGTAAACAAGTTTGCGCCAAAGGATCCAGTTAAGTTCCTCGATAAAATCTGTTCAGATCATTTTAAACCTGTCCTTGATAAAACCTATCAAGAATTCTTCCATATGATGAATGGCTACACCTCTCGTATGGAAATGGATCGTGAGGTTATTGCCGATCGTGGTATATGGACAGCAAAGAAACGATACATCCTCAACGTACATAACTCCGAAGGTGTACAGTACGCCACACCAAAACTTAAGATGATGGGTATCGAAGCTATCAAGTCATCTACACCGGAAGTTGTCCGTAACAAGTTCAAAGACATCTTTAAGGTTATTATCGAAGGTTCTGAATCTGACGTACAAGAATTTATCCGTAATTTCCGTAATGAGTTCTCATCACTCCCACCAGAAAACATCTCCTTTCCTCGTGGAGTTACTCAGATCGATAAATGGAAAGACCGTAAGAACATATATAGTAAAGGCTGCCCAATACATGTCCGTGGCTCATTACTATATAATAATGCTATCAAGCAAAACTCGCTTGGTCGTAAATATGAAACAATTAAGAATGGTGAAAAGATTAAGTTCTGTTACCTCAAGACTCCTAATCCTATCAGAGAAAATGTTATTGCATTTCCTGGCATTTTACCGAAAGAAATTGGTTTACAAACCTATATAGACTATGGTATAATGTTTGATAAGACTTTTATTGAACCGCTCCGCCCAATCCTCGATGCCGTAGGTTGGTCTGACGAGCCGGTCGCTACATTGGAGGATTTCTTTGCATAATGTATTATACGGTAACAGTATTTAATAGTCAGTTTGACAACAAGACTCATAAGAGGTTTGACTTCGGTGAATGGACGAGCTTTGAAAAGTTCCTATATAAACTAGCAGGACAACCTTTAAAAGGAAAGAAAGATGCGCAACTTATATCACCGGCTACGTACGAGGAAGGAACTACTCGGGCCAACAGAAATGTACTTAGCTGGGGAGCTTGGGCGGCTGTTGACGTTGATGATCATGAATTTAAAGGAGATCTAGAGAATGAACTTCTGGATCGTTTTGGCCAACATAAATTTATTTGTTATAGTACTGCTAGTTCCACTCGTGATCTACCGAAGTTTCGTCTTGTTTTTCCACTTACAGGACCAGTTGATGGAGTACGAATTCGACATTTCTGGTACGCACTTAACTCAGATCTCGGAGACATCGGAGATAAGCAGACTAAGGACTTGTCTCGGATGTATTACATCCCTGGTAGTTACATTGGTTCTCACAATTTCATATTTAGTAATCATGTTGGTTATCCTATAGATCCTGAAGAACTTATGGCTAAGTATCCATATGAAGAAAAGAAGCACTCTAATAACTTCATAGATAGATTACCACCTGAATGGGCAAAGCAAGTAATTGAACATCGTAAGTCACAAATGGATAATCATAATGTTGTGTGGTCAAGTTACCACGATTGCCCGTTCTGGCCAAAGAAATTAGCATCAGATTATATGACTATAAGTAACACAGGATGGTACAGCAAGATGTATCAAATCATGGTAGCAATTGCTGGTAACGCAATCAAACGTAGCTATCCAATCACAACATCTGAAATTTCCATGCTGTGTAAAGAGTTTGATCGAGAAACTGGTAACTGGTACGAAAGCCGGCCTATGGAAGTAGAAGCCGATCGTGCATTAGAATATGTTTATAGGAATGGATAGATGAGAATTATTGCAGGACCATGTCAACACGAATCTCTTGAAAAGAGTATGTATATTGCTGAACATTGTAAACAGATATGTGATAAGTATGGTGTTGAGTATATATTTAAAGCCAGCTTTGATAAAGCAAATCGCACCTCAAAGGATAGTGTACGTGGACTTGGCTTACCACCAACGTTACACGCCTTTGTTGATCTAAAGCATAATATACCAGGATTAAAAATTTTAACAGACGTACATACTGTTGAACAAATAAGATCGCTATCATATCACGGCAGCGATACTGCAATTGATGTGTTACAGATACCAGCTTTCTTATGCAGGCAAACTGACTTGATTGTAGAAGCATGTATGACTGGAAAGATCATAAATATTAAAAAGGGTCAGTTCCTGGCGCCATGGGACGTAGACGGTATATTATCTAAGACTAAAAGAGCTAAAGAAGTCTGGATAACAGAAAGAGGAACGAGCTTTGGTTATAATAATCTTGTTGTCGATTTTAATGGTTTGCAGTACATGCTTGATAACTATAGCGTTCCGATTGTATTTGATGCAACACACTCATGCCAGAAACCTGGTGGAAGCGGTGAAAGTTCAGGTGGCAATCGTGCTTGGGTCCCAGGTCTCACTCGTGCTGCTGCTGCTCTTGGCGTATCTAATTTCTTCTTAGAAGTACATGAAGATCCAGACAACGCGCCATCTGATGGTCCAAACATGCTCAAGCTCACTGACTTTGATAACGTAATAGAAAATATAATGGAATTTAGTTATGCCCAACATAGAAATAACAACTAAACCTACAGGAAGAAGTCCTGAAAGAAAAGTACATTACGGTTCTAGAACAAATCATCTGGATTTGTCTAGGCCTAAGTACAATAAGATAGGCGAAGAAAAATACTTTTGGGAATTTTATTTTGATTTCGATGAGTATGATTTAGATCATAACTTAGTATTTTATACATCTGGAATGTGCTTTCGTGTAGAAACAAATGATGATCGTCACGCTCAGTTTGTTCGTAATATGTTTACTGTAGTTGATAATCCTTATGATCACTGTGCAGACTGGACGATCTTACATAACACTGAGATGAAAACACTACCAGCTATTGCTGTAAATCTAAATGAACATATCATGCTTATTGCTGGCACAACGTTCTTAGGTGAGATTAAAAAAGGTGTGTTTAGTATCTTAGGATTTGAACTACCAGATCAAAATATTCTTCCTATGCATTGTGCAGCGTTTACTTATGAAAATAAAACAAACCTTATGTTTGGATTGAGTGGCACCGGCAAGACAACATTGAGTAGTGATCCAAAGTTTCGTCTTATATCTGACGATGAAGTATCATGGAACGATGAAGGAATTCGTATTATAGAAACTGGCTGTTATGCTAAGTCAGAAGGATTAACTCAAGAAACTCACCCAACTATTTTTAATGCTGTTGAAGAAGCAAGAAAACAAAAAACTCTTGTAGTAGAAAATCCTGGTGCTTCAAACGCAAGACTAAGTTATCCTATAGATTGTGTTAGCAACGCTTGGATAGATCAAGAACAGTTTGGTCATCCTGATAACATATTCTTCTTAACTATGGATGCAACCGGTCGGTTTCCGCCTGTTAGTAAAATAAGTGGTGATACGGTTAGACGTTTCTTTGAAACTGGTTACACAAGTCAAATGCCAGGAACAGAGGCTGGTAACGATGAGATAAAGAAAATATTCTCGCCCTGTTACGGATCTCCGTTTATGCCACGACCAGTTAAAGTTTATAGTGATATGCTAATGGATAAAATAACTAATGGAAACTGTAACGTATATCTAATAAACACAGGAATGGATGGAAGCGGCAATAGATTCAGCTTAGATTTTACAAGAACATGTGTAAAGAGTGCTATCGATATTGGCATAGCTGATAATAGTAAAGAAGTATTAAACATATTAGAGGGTTTACTTTGAAAGAAAACTATGTTATAATCAACAAAGTAATAGAGGAGATGAATGGATGAGTGAATATCAAAATTTAATTGATGAATTTCTTAAAAAAGGTGGAGAAATTAAAAAAGGTAAACCTATGAAACGAACTAAAGGTGTTAGTGTTCAAAAAATGCAACGAGATGCTGAACTTTCTGCAGGATGGGAGCAATTTCAAAAAGGTGAAGAAAATTATGAAGAATATCAAAAATACCTGAAAGNAAAAAAACGTTGGAAGGCTTGATTTGAAGTCTACAGCAATACTAATACCAGCTCGATACGAATCGAGTAGATTTCCTGGTAAGCCNTTATGTAANCTTGGCGGAACNACAATGATNCGTAGAGTTTANGATGCTTGCNTTAAGNCNGGATTTGATACGTATGTACTNACTGATCATAGATCTGTTGCACATGCNATNCCNCTCAANCATGTGATATATGACAACAGAGAATTNAATAATGGAACCGAGNGGTGTGCTGGTGCTGCCTTAGAAAAACTAGACTATGATCAATATATCAATGTACAAGGTGACATGCCAGACGTAACACCAGAAATAATAAACGATGTTCATTGGCATTTAAAAAATTATGAGGTGACAACTGTATGGACACCTATGCCAAAAGATAAGCAAGATGATCCACACTCAGTAAAAATGATTAGAGCTGGAGATCAAGCACTTTGGTTTGGGAGAGGCATAACAGGATACGGAGATTGGCACCTAGGTGTATATGGTTATAAAAGAAATATGTTAGAGTTATATCCNAGACTTCCAATAGAAAAGGAAGAAGAGATCGANAAACTAGAACAACTACGATGGTTAAAAAATGGTGTACAAATCGGCGTAACTAGTGTAGAATGGAATGGAATAGAAATTAACACTCCAGAAGATGCAAGGANATGGCATGAAAGCAGGTAAAGTATGGGGACTTACAGAACAGATTGAAATGAATGGTGTTCTTGAGTTTCATAGAATTGAAATGAATAAAGGTGGTGTTTGCTCCAAACATCTTCATGAATTTAAATGGAATGGATTCTATGTTGAGTCCGGTCGGATGCTCATTCGTGTGTGGCAAAATGATTATGACTTGGTTGATGAAACAATACTAGAACCAGGTGAATACACAAAAGTCAAGCCTGGTGTTTATCATCAATTTGTATGTTTAGAAGAAGGTGTTGCGTTTGAATTGTATTGGGCTGAGTTTAATCATAANGATATTAAAAGAGAGACAGTAGGCTATGCGTAAGTATATATTTGATGTGGANGGTACTTTAACAGAGAGCAGGATGAAGATAGATCCTGAGTTTGAAAGTTGGTTTGAACATTTTGCTACGCATAACGCTTGTTATCTTGTTACTGGTTCTGATAGAATAAAAACTTTAGAACAAGTAGGATTTGCTATTTACAATCTATGCATAAAGGTTTATAATTGTTCAGGAAACGATGTTTGGGAACAGAGTAAAAACTTGTATTCTGGAATATTTGCACTACCTTTAGACGTAGAGTTCGATCTAAGAGATTATATACTCAAGTCAAAGTTCTCTGCAAAAACTGGCATGCACTTTGATCAACGACCTGGTCTTGTAAACTTTAGTATCCTAGGAAGAAACAATACACTCGAGGAAAGAGCTATGTACAAAGAATGGGATGAACATCAAAGTGAACGTGTACAGATTGCAACTACAATGCAAGAAAGATACCCACATATATCATTTGAAGTTGCAGGTGATACTGGAATCGATATTACATTACCTGGTTGTGATAAGTCGCAGATAACACGTGACTTTGATTTAGAGAACGATCGTATCGAGTTCTTTGGAGATAAGATGGATCCGGGTGGAAATGACTATAAACTAGCTAAAGTTCTTGCCGAAGCTGGTCAAGGCGTACACCAAGTTAAAACATGGGAGGAAACATGGAACCTGCTAAAACAATTGGCATAACATTATCTACGTTTGATTTATTACACTCTGGCCATGTAGCTATGCTACGTGAAGCTAAGACAGTTTGCGATTATCTTATATGTGGCCTACAGGTAGATCCTTCTGTTGACAGAGATGACAAGAACGCGCCAGTGCAAACGTTAGTGGAACGTTATGTTCAATTAGCTGGTGTAAAATATGTTGATGAGATTGTTTGCTATCAAGATGAAAATGATGTTATTGATATATTAGAAATGTTTGATATAAAAGTAAGAATACTAGGTGAAGAGTATCGAGAAAAAGACTTCACTGGCAAGGAAGAATGTCGACGTAAAGGTATTCGTCTTTATTTTAATAAACGTGAACATAGATTTAGCAGTAGTGACCTACGTAGACGCGTAGCAGAAAGAGAAAGTATATAATATGAAGATGGTGATTGTAGGCCACGGATTTGTTGGCAAAGCTGTAGACTATGGATTTAATCATCCTAAGTTAGAAAAGACTATTATAGATCCAAAGTATGGTAATAGTGTACATGAACTTGACATAACAAAGTACAGTGTTGCGTTTATCTGTGTACCTACACCATTTGGTGAAGACGGATCCATTGATGATTCGATCTTAACTGAAGTGGTCCTGGCTCTTGGTCCTGATATTCCTATTGTAATTAAGTCAACCGTTGTTCCTACTTTCTTTGATAAATTTGAGAAATACAATCTTATTTACAACCCAGAGTTCCTTACAGAAAAATCTGCTAACGAAGATTTTATTCGACCAGAGTTTCATGTGTTTGGTGGCAACGAGCTAAGTACAAGTTTCTTAGAAAAGATTTATGATGAGTACAGCTTGTGTACACCTTGTCCTGTATATAAGATGACTACAAAAGAAGCTAGCTTTGTAAAGTATGGTGTAAATTCTTTCTTAGCTCTGAAGGTCACGTTCTTCAATCAGCTATATGATTCAATTGGTCGTGAAGGACAAACATTTAATAAAGTCGTTAAGGCTATTGGTACTGATTCACGTATTGGACATTCGCACACTAAGGTGCCTGGTCCAGATTTAAAGCAAGGATACGGTGGCGCTTGTTTTCCAAAAGACACAGCAGCCTTAGTAAATTTCGATGAGGGGTTTACAATTGTTGAAAAATGTATTAGAATAAACAATGAGTATCGTAAACGCTACGAATTAGACGATAGAGAAAGAGAACAAAATGTCAATTATGGATAAACTAAAAAAGAATTCAAAGCTAAAGTCAACCGACGTGTTGGCTGATTCTAAATTCTTTAATAACAAAGAACAGGTTGCAACCAAGGTACCTATGGTAAACGTTGCTCTATCTGGTTCTGTTGATGGAGGAGTTGCTTCAGGTCTTACTGTTCTGGCTGGTCCATCCAAACATTTTAAAACATCATTTGCATTACTTATGGCCGGTGCATATCTAGATAAACATAAGGATGCTGTCGTACTATTCTATGATTCTGAGTTTGGTTCACCGCAATCTTACTTCGAACAATTTGATATTGATCCATCTCGTGTTCTGCATACACCAATTACAAATGTAGAAGAACTTAAGTTTGATCTAATCAACCAGCTTGAAGCAATTGATCGTGATGAAAATGTAATTGTAGTAATTGATTCGATTGGTAACCTAGCTTCAAAGAAAGAAATGGAAGATGCACTGAATGAAAAGTCAGTTGCTGATATGTCACGTGCTAAAGCATTAAAAGGTTTGTTCCGTATGGCAACGCCATATCTTGCTATGAAAAGTATTCCATTGCTTGCTGTAAATCATACTTATCAAGAAATCGGTTTGTTCCCCAAGGCTATTGTCTCTGGTGGTACGGGTATCTATTATTCAGCAGATAATATCTGGATTCTTGGTCGGCGTCAGAATAAGAAAGGTACCGAAGTAACTGGTTATGACTTTGTTATTAATGTAGAGAAATCTCGTTATGTAAAAGAAAAATCTAAAATTCCTATCTCAGTATCATGGGACGGTGGTGTAGAAAAGTATTCTGGTTTACTTGAAGTNGCTATGGCTGGAGGATATGTACAAAAACCAAGTAATGGTTGGTACGAGTCTGTAGATCCTACAACCGGTGAAGTAACATCTGGTAAAGTACGTGAAGCACAAACACTTGAAAAAGAATTTTGGGATCCTATATTTGAAACAACAGATTTAAAAGATTTTATTATGAAGCAGTTCTCTATTGGACATAAATCTTTGGTGGATCCAGACGCTATTGTTGAGGAAGAATAATGGGTAAACATATTAAAACAAGATTAGATTATGAAATGATTGCAGACCTAGCTAANGAAGTTCACAGGTTAGATCCTGAGAATCCTGTTCTATCAAAGTATCTAGCAATGGAAAACTTTGAAGGATCTGAACTACGTAAAAGTTTATCNAAATGATTAACTTAGATAAATTAAGTGAAGGCATACACTACGTACTTCATAAGATGGATGCTGTTGATAATGAACAAGCATGGGAAGTTGAGTTCCGTGAAGGAAAATACAAAGGTACTACGTGTGCGTATGGTAACGTAAAGTTTGATGGAGTAANTAATAAGTTAGCGTTTACGTTAGCAATCCGTCAAACACCTATCGATAACTTAAGTGCAGAAGATCCAGAGTTTAAAGACTACGCTGGNATTATACTNGAAGATTTAATAAAAACTAATTTGGCAAATGGAACATTGGTTTATGGTGAAAACAAAAATAACTGAAGAGTGGCAAGANAACAGNGACTATAAGTTAATCCCTGAAAANGATGAGTTCTGGCACATTGAAATACTTAAGGGTGATTACTCGAGTTGNCATATCAGCTACACTAGCATTAAGATAAATGAAGAAACANTNGANCTTAAGTTTGACTACAGTCTAGAATATACACCTATTGAATGGGTAAAGGCTGGTGATCCTGGACTAGATAAAACAGCTAGTCATATCTTACATAGCATATTGATGTCAACACTGAATGAAACAGGAAAAACTTCTTAGATGAGAATAGTTGTTTACTTTCTAGAAAAACTATATTATAATAAATTATGATAAACAGGAGGTTCCAATGACAGAAGTTGACATTTTAAAAAAGAACGTAAGAGATCTACAAGAACAATTGCAGAACGCATACAAACGTATAAAGGAACTATCCGAACGTGAATAATATTAACATTGAACAAACTATCTTACGCAATCTTCTTACTAACGAGAAGTATACNCGTAAGGTATTGCCGTTTGTACAACCAGATTATTTTGAAGGNGTTTANCAACAACTATTTAAAGAGATAGCTAAGTACGTTGCGAAGTATAATAAACTACCAAGTCAAGAATCATTCAAGATTGAGTTAGATCAATCTGATAAATTTAATGACGAACAGTATCGACATGCTGTGGAGATTATACCAAGCATCTTTGATACTGAAAAGATTGATGATAAGTGGTTAGTTGATACTACAGAAAAGTGGTGTCAAGACCGTGCTGTCTATAATGCTATCATGCAATCAATTACTATTATTGATGGTAAACACCAGACTCTTACAAAGAATGCTTTGCCAGATATTCTATCACAGGCTCTAGCAGTTTCTTTTGATACAAACATTGGTCACGACTATATTGAAAACGTCGGTGAACGTTATGATTTCTATCATGAGCAAGAAGAAAGGATTCCATTTGATCTTGAGTTCTTCAATAAGATTACAAAAGGTGGTCTCCCCAACAAAACACTTAACATTGCTCTTGCTGGCACAGGTGTCGGTAAGTCTTTATTCATGTGTCATGTTGGTGCAGCTTCTTTAACTCAAGGCAAGAATGTCTTATACATAACTATGGAAATGAGTGAGGAAAGAATCGCTGAACGTATCGATGCTAATTTACTTGATGTACCGATCGATCAACTCGAACATCTTTCCAAAGAGATGCTAACCAATAAGGTTTCCACTATTGCTTCTCGTACTAACGGTAAGCTTATCATTAAGGAATATCCTACTGGNCANGCAAACACATCTCACTTCCGTGCTTTGTTGAATGAATTGAAGTTAAAGAAGAACTTCATACCAGATATTATCTTTATTGATTATTTAAATATTTGTGCATCTAGTAGAATGAAAGGAATGGGTGGTGCAATCAACTCATACTCTTACATTAAAGCAATTGCTGAAGAGATACGCGGCCTTGCGGTCGAGTTCAANGTACCGATCGTCTCTGCAACGCAAACGACTCGTGCTGGTTATGCTTCTTCGGATATTGGGCTTGAAGATACAAGTGAATCTTTTGGATTACCCGCAACAGCAGATTTAATGTTTGCGCTTATATCCAACGAAGAACTAAACTCTCTTGGTCAGATACTAGTAAAACAATTAAAGAATCGTTATAACGATCCGACTCAATATAAACGGTTTGCATTGAAAGTAGATCGCTCCAAGATGAGGTTAGAGGACGCAGACGGCGGCTCTGACGGATTAGTTGATGATACACCAACTTTTGATAAAACAAAAATGAATGAAAGATTTAAGGACTTTAAGGTAGAATAAAATGCAAGATGATAAAACCCAAGACATAGAAAAACTATATAGTAAAGTAATGAACTTCGCAGATGACTTACTTTTTGAAAATGAACCACTCGCTGTTGCTGCTGTGTTTAACACAATATCGCTTTCCATGTGGAAGACAATGTTAACTGAAGGAGACTATAGTGATATGATCCAAGCAATCGTAGATAACTCAGNTAATGTAAAAAAATTATCTGCTGAGGGAGGCTCGTTGCATTGACGCATGCACGTCTCATCTCATACTCACAACCTGTACGGCACGTTCACTCCGGTGAACTCGGCATCATGGGACTCGACAACATCCAAGATGTCATCGCGTATTGCGCCCGTGTCTCCAACCCACAGAACCAAGCTAACACCAAGACAACGACAAAGTTACTTGACTACCTCATCAAACACAAGCACTGGTCACCATTCGAAATGGCCAGCGCCTGTATCGAAGTCACAACAACAAGAGACATCGCGAGGCAGTTCCTCAGGCACAGATCGTTTTCATTTCAAGAGTTTTCTCAGCGGTATGCTAGNATCAATGATCTTAATAATGATTTTGTTTTAAGAGAAGCACGACTACAGGACGATACGAATCGTCAGAACAGTGTTGAAGCAAGTGATGCAGCNCTCGAAGCTTGGTGGCACGCTCAACAGAATTTTGTAATCGATCATGTAAAGAGGATTTACAATGAAGCGCTCGACCGAGGAATCGCCAAAGAACAAGCAAGAGCAATCTTGCCAGAAGGGAACACAGTTTCTAAGCTATATGTTAATGGCACCATTCGTAGCTGGATTCATTATATCGAGTTACGTTCTGCAAACGGGACACAAAAAGAACATATGGAACTGGCCAGAGAAATAGGCAGAGCNATTAGTGTAATNTATCCAAANGTAAATGAATTTCTTNCTTAGGGTTTACTTATCATGGAAAAGGTGATATAATGTATAAAACAATAAAGGGCAAAGTATGAGTACTAATTGGGTACAAGACATGGCAGACATGCATAAGAAGTATGGTGTCAATGAATGGTTTGAAAAGAATAAAGATGATAAAGTACTTATGAACAAGTACCTTATGTTTCGTTTGCTCATGTGTCAAGAAGAACTACATGAAACTATGCAAGCTGCTAACTCTGGTAACTCAGAAGAAATTGTAGATGGTCTAATTGATCTATGTGTTTTTGCTATTGGTACACTCGATGTATTCAACGTTGATGCAAGTAAAGCTTGGGACGAGATATATAAAGCTAATATGAATAAACAGGTTGGTGTAAAGCCAGGACGACCTAATCCATTTGGTCTACCAGATCTATTGAAGCCCGATGGATGGGTACCACCCGAGCATGTAGATAATCATGGAGAATTAGCAAAAGGTTTGTAACATGCAAAGTAAAAAACTTTGGAAGAAGGTGAAGAAAATGGATCTAGGAAATCCCGTAATAACTGCTTTAGTAGGCTTAGTAATATTTTACATTGGACTCAAAACATTCTCAGGTGGTATGAAGTCAATGGGTAACATGGACCACCTACAATTCTTTTTAGGCAATCCAATATACATGTTTATTGGTGGAATAGTAATGACATTGCTATGGCAGTCGTCTTCATTATCAACTACTGCAATCATTGCGTTAGTTGCTTCAGGCGCTTTACCACTACCAGCTGCAGTTGCTGCTGTGTTAGGAGCTAATATTGGAACTACTGGAACCATATGGTTAGCCGGTTTCTTTGTATCTGATGGCATGCCTAAAGGTGACACCTTACGAATAGCTATAGCACATACAGGTATGAATCTAATGATGGCACTTATGCTGCTACCGTTTGTAGGAAGAATAGCACAGTTCTTAACAAAATTCTAAGTTATTGTTTTTAAACAAAACAAAAAGGTGTACATTTGGTTTTAACTATGGTAGTATAGTCTATAGGAAATGAAGGAGACTATA
>NYTQ01000032.1 GCA_002683585.1 Cryomorphaceae bacterium | reverse complement strand
TTGAACTGAAAAACATTTTGCTTGTTATAAAGTCAAATTGAAAGAGATAAATTGAATCGGACTTGTGTATTACTTCTTCAGCTTGGAACCCCTGATAGCCCATCTACTAGAGATGTAAGAAGGTATTTATCGGAATTCTTAAACGACCCAAGAGTAATTGACCTTCCCTTTTTATTACGTAAAATCCTTGTGAATGGAATTATTGTTCCATTTAGAGCTCCTAAGTCAGCCAAAATATATCAGGAACTTTGGGATAAGAGCGATGGTATATCTCCCTTAATGACACACACTGAAAATGTTAAAGACTTACTGCAGAAAAAATACGATTCTGAGCAAGTAACCATAGAATTTGCGATGAGGTATCAGAACCCATCGATGGATTCGGTTATGGAGAAAATTCGAAAAGAAAACTACGATCACATTATTATTCTTCCTCTCTTCCCGCATTATGCAAGTGCATCAGGAGGCTCTGCAATAGATAAGGCATTGAAAATCATCAAAGAATGGTGGGTACTACCAAAAATCAGTGTGATCAACCAGTTTTGGAATAATGAAGGTTATATTAATTCTATAGTTGAACGAAGTAAAGCATTCGATTTGAAGTCTTACGATCACATTTTATTCTCTTATCATGGTTTACCTAATAGACATGTTGATAAAGTTTATGAGGGTAGTGATCTTTGCTCAGACCAATCTTGTGAAGATGAAATAAATGAAAAAAATAAACTCTGTTATAAGGCAACGGCTTATGCTACAACAAGACTTTTGGCAGATAAAATGAATCTTGAACCACAAGACTATACCGTTTGCTTCCAATCAAGACTTGACAAAAAATGGCTAACCCCATTTTCAGATCAGGTTGTGGAAAAATGGGCTGAAAAGGGAGCTAAAAAGCTACTTGTATTTTCACCCGCCTTTGTGGCAGACTGCCTAGAAACAATCATAGAAATTGGCGCGGAATATCAAGAAATATTTGAGGAAAATGGCGGTAAACATGTACATCTTGTGCCTAGTAATAATGACCACCCGGAATTTATTAAAGGATTAGAAGAATTAATTAACAATGCATTATAATTGTTTCTTGTACAAGAGTTTTATAATTTTGCAAACTAAATAAAAAGTATGTCAAATACAACAGAAAAAATAACCCACAAGGTTAAAGATATTTCCCTAGCAGATTGGGGTAGGAAAGAAATTAAGCTTGCCGAGGCAGAAATGCCTGGTCTTATGAGCTTGAGAGAAGAATATGGTGCTTCAAAACCATTAACTGGTGCCAGAATTGCAGGATGTCTTCATATGACTGTTCAAACTGCAGTACTTATTGAGACATTGGTTGAGCTNGGTGCAGATGTAACNTGGTCATCATGTAATATATTTTCAACNCAGGATCATGCCGCNGCTGCNATTGCTGCNGCAGGTATNCCNGTNTATGCTTGGAAAGGTATGAACGAAGAAGAATTTGACTGGTGTATNGANCAAACNTTNTTTGCATTTAAAGANGGNGAGCCANTNAACATGATTTTNGANGATGGNGGTGATTTAACCAANATGGTNTTTGACCGTTACCCAGAGNTAACTGCAAANATCAAAGGTCTATCTGAAGAAACNACAACGGGNGTTCANAGATTNTATGAAAGAAAAAACAATGGAACACTNGTGATGCCGGCAATNAANGTTAANGATTCTGTTACNAANTCTAAATTTGANAACAAATATGGNTGTAAAGANTCNTTAGTTGATGCAATCAGAAGAGCNACNGANACAATGATGGCAGGNAANGTTGCNGTTGTATGTGGTTATGGTGATGTTGGTAAAGGTTCTGCAGCTTCATTGCAAGGTGCTGGAGCAAGAGTTATCGTTACAGAAGTTGATCCAATTTGTGCCTTACAGGCAGCTATGGATGGATTTGAGGTAAGAAAACTAAATTCAGTTGTTCACAATGTGGACATTGTCGTCACCACAACAGGAAATAAAGACATCGTTGTTGGTTCTCACTTTGAGNGCATGAAAGACAAAACGATTGTTTGTAACATTGGTCACTTCGACAATGAAATTGATATGGCTTGGTTGAATGGAACTTATGGAGATTCTAAAGTAGAAATTAAACCTCAAGTTGACTTGTACAATGTCAAAGGAAATGAAATCATCGTTCTTGCAGAAGGAAGATTAGTGAACCTAGGATGCGCAACAGGTCATCCGTCATTTGTAATGTCGAACTCATTTACAAATCAAACACTAGCGCAAATCGAGTTGTGGGAAAATTCAGACAAGTACGATAATGATGTATACATGCTTCCAAAAGCATTGGACGAAAAAGTNGCACGTTTGCACCTTGCNAAAATTGGTGTTGANCTTGAAGAGCTTTCTACGGACCAAGCTGATTATATCGGTGTAAAAGTTCAAGGCCCATACAAACCTGAGCACTACAGATATTAAGCATTAATTTATGCTAAAAAGGAAAGCGAGCCATTTGGTTCGCTTTTTTTATTTGATGGAATTGGACACAATCACACGAAGTGAAATCAATTGATTAGTAAGATAAGAGATGTCCTGGCTTTGATGTCATATCACTGCTAGGTGGAGCAAATTGTGTTAAGGATATTCCTTGAACTGAACTCTTGTACTCTTTTATTGTTGGTATTCTTCCGAGAATAGCGGATAATACAACCACAGGGGTTGACCCAAGAAGAGACTCACCTTTTTTTCGCTTGGAATCAGCGACAACTCTTCCTTGAAATAGACGCGTAGAGGTTGCCATTACGGTATCACCTTTTTCAGCTTTTTCTTGGTTACCCATACAAAGATTACATCCTGGGCGTTCCAAATAGAGTATATTTTCATACTTGGTACGGGCCAAAGTTTTAGGAGCATTGTCATCAAATTCAAACCCTGAATACTTTTGAAGTATTTCCCAATCTCCCTCTTCCTTTAATTCCTCAATAATATTATACGTTGGTGCTGTGACAACAAGCGGTGCTTTGAATTCGACTTTTCCATAAATCGCCTCCAAGTTTTTAAGCATTTTAGCAACAATTTTAATGTCACCTTTGTGAACCATACAAGAACCAACAAATCCTAGATCCACTTTTTTATTGGCTCCGTAATAGGACAATTCACGAATGGTGTCATGCGTGTATCGCTTTGAAACATCTTCGTTATTTACATCGGGGTCAGCGATCATCGGTTCATTGATAATGCTAAGATCAACTTCAAATTCTGCGTGATACTTTGCATTCTCATCAGGTGTTAGCGGAGGTTTTGCACCAGATCGTATTTCTTCAATACGCTTATTGGCCATATCAATTAAACCTTGAAGCACTTGCTTCTCATTGTCCATACCCTTTGCAATCATAATACCAATTCTACTTTTGGCAATTTCTAAAGATTCAATAAGAGTATCAGGTTGTGAAATACAAATAGATGCTTTCGCTTTCATCTCTGCAGTCCAATCTGTAAATGTAAATGCTTGGTCGGCCAAAAGCGTTCCAATATGCACCTCAATAATCCTTCCTTGAAATACATTTTCGCCTTTAAAGTGATCNAGCATCTGCGCCTGTGTTGCATGAACTACATCTCTAAAATCCATATGTTCTGACATCTTACCTTTGAAGGTTACCTTAACGGATTCAGGAATTGGCATAGATGCNTCACCTGTGGCTAAAGCTAANGCAACNGTTCCNGAATCNGCGCCAAAAGCNACACCTTTAGACATTCTTGTATGTGAGTCTCCACCGATAATNATNGCACGATCATCNATTGTAAGATCGTTTAATACCTTNTGAATAACATCAGTCAATGGATGGTACTCATCTTTTGGATCNCGCCCGGTAATCAAACCGAAATCGTTCATNAATCNCATAAGNCGNGGNGTATTTTCNTGNGCTTTCAAGTCCCAAACGGAGGCCGTGTGACAACCAGATTGGTAGGCGGCATCTACAATAGGTGAAACGACTTTAGCTGCCATCATTTCTAATTCCTGTGAAGTCATTAAGCCAGTAGTATCTTGAGAACCTACAATATTGACATTGACACGCACATAGGAACCAGCATGTAGAATTGCTCCTGAGGTACCCACAGCATTTCTATTAAATATCTTTTCCACGGCTGTCAAGCCTTGGCCTTTGTGAGAAATCTCTTTAGATGGAGCAAAAACAACTGGCATATCAATATCCAATACCTTGGCTGCAAAAGTCTGGAGCTTTTTACCAAATACGATGGCATAAGACCCTCCAGCCTTCATGAATTCTATTTTTTGCGGGGTGAATGCAGTAGAAATATCTTTTAATTCCTTATTTCCGTTATATAATTTTTTCTCTTTGGTATTTATGGTAAGAACCGTTCCTGTTTTTACAGAATAAATCTCCTCAAGCACAGGTTCACCGTCTTCATCAAAAACAGTATTTCCGTTTTGATCCTTTTTCTTTTGCCAATTTTTAAGATCTATACCTATACCTCCTGTTACGCCGACAGTCGTCATAAAAATTGGAGAAATCCCATTTGTTCCGGCAACTATTGGAGCAATATTAATAAAAGGGACGTACGGACTAGCTTGACGACCAATCCACAAAGCAACATTATTAACACCTGACATTCTCGACGAACCAACCCCCATCGTTCCGCGCTCTGCAAGCAGCATTACTCTTTTGTCAGGATGCGCTTTTTTGAGCGACAATAATTCCTCCTTACGTTTCTCATCAAATTCGAACATGCATTGTCCATGCAACTCTCTATCTGCTCTAGAATGCGCCTCTTTTCCAGGAGAAAGTAAATCGGTTGAAATATCTCCCACACCGGCAACATAGGTGACAACTTTTATTTCTTCTTCTATGTTCGGTAATTTTGTGAAAAAATCTGCCCGAGCATAGCTTTCTAAAACATCTTTAACAATTTCATTACCATTTTTATATGCTTCTTCAAGGCGATCCATGTCTGCCTCGTACAAAAAAACTTGCGTCTTCAATACTTTCGCAGCCTGTCTCGCTATAGTTTTGTCGATTTCAAATACCAAATCGATTAGTACCTCTATAGATGGGCCACCTTTCATGTGCGACAACTGCTCAAAAGCAAATTCAGGTGAAATTTCATTAACCACAGATTCACCCAAAATGATCTCCTTTAAAAAAGAAGCTTTAACGGCGGCGGCGGCTGTTGTACCAGGTAAAATATTATAGATAAAATAATGCAAAGAGTCTTTTCGGTATTCATGATTATCCGCCTTTATTTGCGCAACTAGATCGGTGACCAATTCCGCTCCATTAATTGGTAAAGGATGAAGTCCTTGTGAGGATCTTTCACTAATTTCTTTAAGATAATNTTGATATTCGCTCATATAGNCGNTTTATTGACACAAAATACTGACGTACTTTTTAATCATTATTCTATNTGCGAACTTAGCGAATTTACAAGTAAGTATCAAGGTTTAATGGGGAGTAAATTGAAAAAAAATAAGAAAANCAGCAATAAAGAATCATTAAAAATAAGAAAGACATGGAATTTATACATTTGTAACATATCATGAGAATTTAATCACATAAATGGANAAGCTTTTTGAGAATTTAAAGATCATAGACCTTTCTACAGTATTGGCAGGCCCCTCCGTGGGTACTTTCTTTGCGGAGCTTGGCGCAGAAGTGCTAAAAATTGAGTCTCCCGGTGCTGGAGATGTTACAAGATCTTGGAAGCTTCCTTCTGAAGATCCAAATGAAAATGTATCAGCTTATTTCTCAAGCGTGAATTATAAAAAAAAATATTTGAGGCTAAACCTCAATACGCCCGAAGATCATTCTATTTTAATGCAGCGTATCGCAGGTGCTGATCTCTTAATTAGCAACTTCAAGAAAGGAGATGCAAAAAAATTAAACATCGAAGATGCAACACTCAGNAAGATAAACCCNAANCTAATTATTGGAAAAATATCTGGTTTTGGAGTGCAAAGCGACCGCATCGCTTATGATTTGATTCTACAGGCGGAAACTGGCTTTATGTCCATTAATGGAGAAGCAAATCAAGGCCCATTAAAAATGCCTGTAGCGTTAATTGATGTGCTTGCAGCGCACCATCTGAAAGAAGGATTATTATTGGCACTTTTAAGTAAGGAGGCAAGGACTATAAATGTTTCGCTATACGATGCAGCTGTGTCAAGCCTAATGAATCAAGCTAGTAATTACCTAATGACTCATGAAAAACCCAAAAGGCAAGGAAACCTTCATCCCAATATAGCACCTTACGGTGAGGTCTTTTTAACCAAGGATGGACATAACATAACTTTTGCCATAGGCAGCGACAAACATTTTCAAAGTCTCTGTACGCTTTTAGAAAGTAAAAAACTGATGCAATCAGAGGCTTACAAAACCAACCAACTTCGCGTAAAAAACAGAATAGTACTCGCTGAAGAATTGAGTACTCCAATTTCAGAAATTTCGATGGAAGTCCTTTTGTCTGATTGCCTAAAAAATGGAATCCCATGTGCTGAAATCAAGTCAATAGACCAAGTACTAAATAATGATTTATCGAAAGGATTGATCAGAGAGGAAATCATTCAAGGAAAACAAACATCAAGAATAACCAGCATTGCAGCGAAATGGAAATAAATGATTTAAATTGTATCGAATATGAATCTTGATGAAAAAGTTTACTCGGAATTGGTTCAGCTTGTCTCAGAGCACAAACGTGAGCTGTTTGACGAAATCGCTGCGCAAAGAACAGACTATATCAATGTGGTAATTGAAAATTTATACAAAGAGCATAACGCGTCGGCAGTCCTCAGAACTTGTGATTGTTATGGGATTAAAAAGCTACATGTTATAGAAAATGAGAATCAATATAAGGTAAACCGAGATATTGCACTTGGTGCAGGCAAGTGGGTGGACGTTGAGACACATGCCTTAGGGAAACCTCCTGCACTAGAATGCATCAAAACATTAAAACAGAGAGGCTACAAAATCATTGCTACAACTCCCCATACCGATGAATTTGACATATACAACCTTCCTATTGATGAACCCATGGCATTTTTTTTCGGAACGGAATTTAGTGGATTATCTGATGAGGTTCTCGAGCAGTGTGATATGCGCGTCAAAGTTCCAATGTATGGATTTACAGAAAGCTTCAATATATCGGTCTCTGCCGCAATTCTGCTGAGTGCATTAAGGAAAAGATTAAATGATTCAAGTTTTATCTGGAAGCTTTCCGAGGAAGATCAAATAACATTAAAAACTGAATGGTGTATTAAAAACTTGAGCAGAGGTAAAGAAATTGAATCAGAAATTCGACGGAGACTAATTGAAAAAGAATTGTAAATTTGACGCTATTATTTAAGCAAAAGAAAAAACATGGGTAAAGGAG
>NYTQ01000031.1 GCA_002683585.1 Cryomorphaceae bacterium | reverse complement strand
TCGACAATTTAGCGAGCCGTATGGATGTGCTACACGCTGATCTAAGGGTTCGAGATCAGGAGCTATTCGCTCGAATCTCAGATCTGGAGCAGAATGTTGCACGACTGGAAGGCCACGCAAATCGGACTTAGACTTTCGGCACACACAGTGCTGTCATGGTTTTACTTCTAAAGCCAATTTTGTTTGGCTTCATCAAATCAAAGGCCGTAAAACAACTGCTACTTGACTGCTTGATCAAGATCAGCGAGCAGACAGACAACCAGCTAGACGATGTGGCTTGCAAGTATGTCCAAGATCTACTCTTCCCTGGAGATCGCGTTGAGAAGTAAATGTGGGTTTGGGGCGTAATCGTGGGGCTGTCATTACTTCCGTTTTTTCAATTCTTCAAAAAAGGCGATCCCCACCAGCTAGCTGCAATTGCAGAGCTGGAAAACTCAATTGACGACGTATTGCTTACGGATGAAGCCGAGTGGTTTCAGATGTGGAAAACAAGCGGCATCCACCAAGAGGTTTATGGCGTTCCCTATTACAGCCAGCTAGACAGCCTTACCGGCTATGGCTTTCGGGAGTGCTTTGACTCTGCTGCCGCCATGGTCGCTGCGTTTCACCGAGTTGTTCAAAGTCAAGACACTTACCGGATTAGGCGTCGCAAGCATGGTGACACCACTGAAGTCCACGCTCAAGTTTCTACGTTGCAATCATTTGGCTTGAATGCCGAGTTTCGCAAAAATGTAAGAGTTGAAGACATTGAAATTGAAATCGATGCTGGCAGACCGCTAATGGTTGGTTGGCTGCATAAAGGTGATTTCACTAAAGGCAATCCAGCCGTATGCGATAGCGAAGGCTGTGGACATTGGAGCGTAATCATCGGCTACGACAAAGATGATTTTATTGCCATGGATCCGATGGGCAAACCAAATATGCAGCATGGCGGCCATGACACCACAAAATCTGGTGAGTTGATCAGAATGTCCCGGGCTGCGTTCTACCAACGATTTCTGATCGAGGGTGAAGCAAGTGGTTGGGCCATATTTGTTGATCGATGAACTGGGGATATATCAGTGCGTTCTGGACGACAGTCGTGATGAACTGTGTTCAACCTGTGAATTGGCAGGCTTGTTTACCAGTGCAAGACTGGTTATTCCCAGCTATAGGTGATTACATACGTTTTAAGACTGAGGAGCCCTATGCCTCCGAGAAACGCAGCCTCGAACAGTTTCGACTGGATGGTGGTTAAACCAAGTCTTGAAGAAGAACTAACACTTGAGCGATCAATTAGATCTATAGAAGACTGTGACAACGTTGATGTTTTGTCTCAGCTTTGCGTTGCGATGGTAAGGCAGCAGTGGCATCAAGGGAAACTGCTTAAACAGGCGGTTGGTCACATTGCCTTGCTCGACGCCGTGCTTTCTGGCGGAGAGCAGAAGTCCTAAAAGCTTTTTCTAGCGTGGTCAGCTTTGGATTCGATTCGTGCAACGTGTCTTCAGCTCGTTTCTGTGCTGCTGCAATTTGGTCTTGGGGCCGTGTAGTCCAGTGTGGTGAAACCATAGATCAGGACTTTTGAGGATTGATCTCGTCGCAGTTATAAAGGCGCATCAGATAGCTGTAAAGCCATTGTGCCTGCCAATCTTGCTCGTGGTAGCGAACGACGCCTGCCGCTTCTACACGCCANACNAATTTNCCATCTTTTTNGACTTGCTCAATNNTTGGNTTCATATCAAAAGAATAGGCACGGTGGTTAGCCGTGCCCTTGAATGAATCAGAAATCAGCTTCTGCTTGTGGTGGCTTCTGATCAGAGATTGCCATCAGCAAGAAGTCGTTACCGGCTTTGCTAACGCGAGGGCGAAGATTAGCGCGAAGCTTTACGCACTCTTCCCCTTTTTGGTTTTCAGTGCGTTCTGCAGTTTTGGCCCATTCAACTAGTTTGCGTAGTTCAGCGACAGGCACTTCAGATGAAGCCCAATAAGCACCATCAGTTTTTTTGTCTTGGTTGCAGTTAAACCAAAACGTNAATGCGTCGGGGGCGAAATCAGCCATTGTGTTTGATGCCTTTAAAGAATTGAGAAACGATGATGGTTAACGCTTGNTTTGCGTTGTAACCCCGAGACTTCATGAAGTGTCGGAGTGCCATGGCTAGATCAGTGTCCAGCCGACATTGAAAATGGAGATGACTGCGATGTTCATCTCTTTCAGCTTGTTGCGTTTTTTCTTCATTAGACATAGTTTTTGAGATTAGCGTTCATCCAGTCTTGATGACGTTTAGAAGTCAAGGCGGGGGCAACCTTGTCGTTAGGCCCCATATGATGGTCCCGTCGAAACTCCGTACAAAATCGAGCAAGGTTGTCAGGCGTCAGCTCTTTGATAAGACCAAGGCATTGTTCGCGATCTTCTTTTGAAAGCGGTTGATCCTTGTCGGCAATACCTTCGATCTTTGCTGCAGGCTTAGCAGCCGNTGNNGATTCTCCACGATGTGGNTTNTCNACNTCTTCCCGTGCCCANAGCTGCCATGCAAGNCCAAACTGTGCNGCNGCAGCAGTNCANANNCAACGTCGATGNCTGTCTGTNAAATCACGGGCGCTNACNTTTTCGTAAGCAANNGCGTTGTTGCGGTTGTCCATAATCGCCTGAGGGAAGTCAGGCGTTCGTTCGCTATTTGGTCCAGTGAAATAGCCGACAACATAAGCAGTGCCNTTNGGNGCTTTCCAGACGTGACTGTTGTCAACGTAATAAGCAAGGCAGAATTGCCAGCCTGGAGCGTGATCATGTAGCAGGTGCATAGTGCGGCACCAATTGACATAATCAGCCTTGTAGCTACCGGTTCCTTTTTGGCTTACGTCATCAGTCGTAATGACATTGCCAAGATTAGGAAATTGCGGCGACGGTGATGATTGCGGAAGGTTGTTCGTTTCTGGTTGCATAACGTTTTTCTGCAGATAAATTAATCACTTGAGAATCATCTGAAAACACTGCGCCTGAAAGGGCATCTAAAACACTCCGACAAAGCTTGTCTGTGTCGCCAATGCGTGCGGTGCAATGCCTAGGAGCTTTTGCTTTTAATTCGCCGTTTGTGCGGTAGTGACCTTTGGGCCTAGCGAACACAAAAGTGATCGAGACCATGATTGGTTTGTCCATCATGGCACGCCAGCCATTAGGCAGCAACTGAAGAGCAGTGTGCCGAACATCTTGACGCCAAGGCTTGCACCGCTTACTCGACTCAAGCAAAATACCTTTGCCGACATGGCGTTTGCTGCCTTGTGGGGCAGGTTTACCTAAAACAGTGAATGTAAAGCAATCGCTCAATTTGTGTCCTGCTAAAGAGTTTCGCAAGCACGTTGCCAGCCTTGCTCGCAATGAGTCACTTGCTGCTGGTTATGAACGCTTGTAAGCGTCACCCAGGTTGCTGTAGAAAAAAGCAAACCAAATACAAGACAGACCAAAAAATTTGTCCGTTCAGGCTTGTTGTTGTAACTGTAGCCTTGGGTGCGCGGTCTACGCCGTTGATACGAAGTCATTTTTAAAGGGGGAAAAGAAAGGCTAAGCCTTCTAGCGAAATAGTATCACATTTGGGTATACCCTGCCACATCAATCAAACATAGGGTGCAGGTGCAACTTAATTTCGTCGCCAACCCAAGTCATGGCACTAGACGGAATTTCAACCTCTGGAACCTGTGCTGTGTACCAACGATGGTTGCAACTGATGCAATGACGCCGACGAACAATCTCGTAAGGGCCTTCGACTGTTCTCTTTGTAGTCACAACATGGACACGGAAAGAACCACACTTTGCACATTTCATCTTGATTTGTCTGCTCAAAAGTCTGGCTGTGTTACTTGGAATTTGTCCCAAGCCTCTTCCCAGGCTTCAAGGCAAGTCCCAACGCTTTGCTCAATCAGCTTAACTTTTTCAGGGCCTACGACCAGTGTGACGCCAATGTCAGGATAAATGCCTTGCCTGCTTAGCATTGATGCATACGCTCCAAGCTGCGCTGTAGCAGGCTTCCTTGTAGCGACTGCTTTTTTAGATGAAACTGTTTTCAAGTCACCAATTTGAATGTAACCGTCTTTTTTCAGTAGAAAGTCAAAACTGCCAGCACAGCTTCTGCCAGGATCAACAACGCGATACTCAGTCGCGAGGATTTCTGCATCATCAAAAAACTGCTCATCTAACAAGGCATCAATCCACGGTGCCCATTTTTCTGGCACAAGTGGCTTTTCCCCTTTTAGGTGCTGATCAAGCCAATCATGAATGGTTTCACCCCTAATTGCCCACCCATCTGGGCCGTCTTTGTATTTATCAATCATTGCTTGCTTGAATGGCGTCATATCAAAAGCCAGCACATCAGAAACGTTGTGTGCTAGCCACTGATTGCGCAGCCTGTACCGGTGTTGCTTTTTGTAAAATTCCAGCTCTGTTATCGGTTCGAGCATCAAGGGGTTCCATTCCAATGGCAGAAGGGCCATAATCTAATGGCAAACCGATCATAGGCCAATGCCTGAAGAACTTGAACCAGTGACAAGCAGCTACGTGCGGGTTGACCCTAGAGTCATTTTTGAGGTTGATCGCAAGAAACCAATTGGCGTGACACGCGTTGGCTGGGTCAATCTGCTGCTACAAAAAGCAATTGCATCAGAGCCTGAGCCTTTAGCCCGTGACTAATCTCAATGCAGAAGAGCGAGCTTTTGACCTTCTGCAATGGGTGCCTTATTCGCTTCTGTCTGAATACGACGAAGACGAAGCAATGTGCGGTAAATACAGCGCAATGCAAAAGCAACGCTCAGACGCTGCGTTAGATGCATGGGATTTAGAACACCCTTATGAATCAAGCGAAGAGCTGACATCTTTTCGCGAGTTAAGACGCCTTGGCGTTTACACCGACGACGACTACTTTTCACCATCACTGGCCTCTGATGCCTTCTACAGAAAAACCCTTAAGCAGNACACCNCCACTTCAACAAGCGTTAACAGCCCTAGCCCTNCACGCNGAAACANTGATCCAAACCGAAAGGGAACGGGATTGGATGCCCCTAATGCGAAACAAGGCTTTCGATCTCAGCGTCCACGACGACGCAAAAGATACGGAACTTAAGGCATATCTTGACGCTGCTGAGCGTCGGCTTCAGAAAGGCAACGTTTATAGGGCTGGCCAACAGCTACAAGCTACCGAATCTGTGTTCCTGCTTGACGGCATGGTCAAGCTTGGCGAGTCAAACGTCATTATCGGCCAGCCAAAGGTTGGCAAGTCATCGTTTTCTACTGGATTGATTGCTGCATTGCGCGATCGTGTGCCGCAGTTTTTAGGTCGTGATTTGTCAATACCTAACGAACGGATGCCTGTTCTTGTATTTGGCACAGACCAAAGCGAAGGTGATTGGCTTCATCTATTACGCCGCGAAACTTTGGTTGCAGAAGATCAGACGCTTAAAGCTGATTCAGTTGATTTCTTCTGCAGCATGGAAACTGGCGAGCAGTACAACTTTACGAAAGACGGCATTCGTCGGATGCGTGAAGAAATTGAAAAGCATCAATTTCCGTTGGTAATCATCGACTCATTGAGTTCAATGATGGAGCCGACAGGCATTGAAGAAAACACTTCTAGGTATGCACAACCGATTCGTAATGCTATTAGCCAATTGAGAAAAACAGGGGCAACGCTTCTAGTGATTCATCACTCTGTCAAAAGGCCAACAACATGGGACTGGATTACAGAGTGCCGAGGCAGCAGCTCGATCAGCTCGGTGTTTAGCTGGGGCGTATTAATGCGCTGGGTTGCACAAGAAGAAGACGGTTTAGCCCGTATCGACAAGCGCGTGGGATTTGCTGGCAAAGGTCGAGGCGGCAATGAATCAGGTGGTGTGATGGGGCAGTACCTGCCTGAAGGTGGTTGGACTTATCTAGATGGACTGGAAGAGGCACAGAAAGTTGAAAGGGCTGGGCAACGCATCATGGAACTAGGCGGCGTTAGAGCATCGGTCTTTGACTACCTAACTTTGCGTACAGGGCTTAACGCTGATGTTTCTGTTGAAGAGCTTGCTACAGAGCTAGACAAACAAAAAGGGCATGCTTCGCGTGAGCTGCGGGCACTGAAAGCAAAAGGGTTATCGATTCCTGTTCGAGCCGAAGAAACAGGGTCAAGGCCACGGATTTATTGGATGGCAAGCCCTGCTGCAATGGAATGGTGCCTGGGAGGCTCAGAACCGGGATCTAACCGATCTATTGGATCTTTATCAGTTGAATCCATTAAATCCAATAAATCTAACTCCCAGGATGGCACAAACGTACTACCTCCTAATTCAATAGATCCAAAGACCAAAGTAGAAATTCGCAGGGGTGACGAATGGGCTAATGGGTTTATTGTTCGCGACGGAACTGACCCTGACAAAATTTCAGTCGAAAAGATCGGCAGTCCGATGGTGACCATTAGCAACCTGCGCTGGGAGCTAGATGTTCGCCCTTGTCAACCTGAGCCTGTCGAGGCTCAACCAACTGATTCGTTTGATTTCTAATGCCTGATTGCAACCGCACGTACCCAGTCCGGGTTGATGTCCGTTTGACTGAAGAAGAACGGGACGCCTTA
>NYTQ01000030.1 GCA_002683585.1 Cryomorphaceae bacterium | reverse complement strand
TTAAAAGCTGAAGAAACAAAATTACGAGCTAGTTCAGATCCTAACGCTGGTTACGCTTTAGATGGAAATCTAGCGGCTCAATCTGAGCTTGTAAAGCAAATTGAAATGCTAGGAGGAAACGCTGCAAGTATTACGCCTACAGAAACGCAAACTGGATCTGGACTTACTGCTGCTGATGTAGCTGCTGGTATCAGAGAAAAGCAAGCGCAAGTTGTGATTATTAATAATACATTACCTGGACAAGAAGCTGGTAGAGGTGGAAATGGCGGTGGCGGAGGAACCGGATTGATTCTCCCCGCCACACCAACACTGGATCTTATGGATCCAGTTGCTCAGTAAGTTAATTAGTCTTCGTTAGCTAATCGAGCAAAGTAGCTCATGGTATCTTCTTCATCAGTAGAAGATGCTGTTTCCATTACAGCCTCAGCTGTAGCCATTGCAGGCGCAGGTTGAGTCTTTGTTGGAAACTCAGGAATCTCATCATCCAATACGATTTCTTCTTTTACAGTACGAGGTGCTTGTTCACCTAACACCTGAGCCAACTTAACTTTGAGTTCATCATAAGACTTATAGTTCTTAGGATCAGAGAACTCAGATAGATCGTATGCTTTGTTGTATACTGTTTCTAGCTTTTCTTCATCACCATCATGTAAAGGACTAGGAGCACGGAACTCTGACTTATCATAGTTACGATAGCCTTCAACCTGGCGAATCTTTAGTACAAAGTCTGCACCTTCCCACATGTTGAATGGATCCACTGGCTTTTCATCTGGAAACTCGGGTTGTAGTTGATCCATGATTTTATCAAAAATCTTTTTACCAAACTGATACATCATTACTTTACCGTCGTTATCAGGAGCAGAAGGATCAGATACAACGAGGACATTGGCTACATAATGTAGACGGCGCTTACGTTGTCTTACTGTTTCCTTATCAGACTCGATACCTGAGTTCCAAAGGCGTGTATTCGCTTCAGATACTGGATCTTGTTGACCAATGGATGTAAGTGATCTTTCAATGTACCACTGACCTGTTGGTCCTTTGAAACCATGATCCCAATAACGAACCCAAGGTAACTCATTACCTTCAGTTGCTGGAAGGAACCGTAGGATAGCATAGCCATTGCCGGCTTTATCCACTGTTGGTTTCCAAATACGATCATCGCCGTATTTCTTTTTCTGTTGTTCTCCACCTGCAGATTGTGCTGCTGCGACCAGTTTCGAAAAGTCGGTACGTGTACGTTTTAGATTTGCAAAAGACATATATATTTCTCCGTATGTTTTTATATTGCTGAATTATCCACATTAATCATGATATAGTTATTATATATTAGTTTACTCAATAGGTAAACAGTTTTGTCGAGGTAAAAAGTTTAATCGCATCGCCTCGGCTTCGATCTTGTTTTTTATAATTGGTGAAATGAATCTCTTCACTTCTTCTAGTTCCACCTCATGCTTTTCACAGAGGTGGATGACTGCATCCATATAGGATGACTTATGACTTTGGACTGTAGTTTCTATTTCCTTTGCGAAGTCGCTTTTGGTTAGAAACGTTTTTTCTTGCTGCATAATCTTCGTCTTCCATTTCTTGAGTATATTCTTCTCCGATGTCTGGGTAGAAGACACCAACTGATCTTTTAGGTGAACCGTCTGCGTTGTACGCCATTGCTATACTACGATAACGAATACGATTCTGTTTTTCTTCACCGTAACGATGATCACGATACACGCCGTCACCTAAGTATCTTTGTAGGTTAAAGACATAAGCATCAGTATCAAAATAAGCTTGCCGCTCATTCTTATCCTTACTATCCTTCCAACCTCTCATAGACTTAAGAACATCTTTTTGATACTTTAGCCAGTCTTTTACTTTACTAGCATTTAGAGCATGATCAATAGGCAAGTCACGAATAGACTCATGAATAGATAAGTTTTTAGCAGGACCACGTGCTTCACGTGCTTTTTTCATACGTTCAACAAGAACAGCTTTCTGCTCATCCGAAAGCTTACGCTTCTTACGTTGCTTTTTTACTTCACCCATAACGGTGCCTTTAAGTTCGTCTCTAAATTTATCACGCTTAGACATGTATGTAACTCCTTCAGTTTACTATTCTATTCTACCACAGACGTGAGAGAAAGTAAACCTTTTTGTTTTGTTTAAAAACAATTACTTACGTTTTTTTAATTATGAATTTTTTTCGTCAAGAGGAATAAGTTCAATCTCACCGTCACGCTTCTGATAACGAACGTATCCACCATCAACTAAATAGTCAATAGTATGTTGTATCGTATCATTCTTATCGCCTTGGCCGTAGTGTCTTCCAATCATGAAAGCACAACCTGAAGCGCCGGCCAATAGGATCCACTGTACAG
This sequence comes from Cryomorphaceae bacterium, assembly GCA_002683585.1. The sequence continues at coordinate 16,272 of NYTQ01000030.1, read as the reverse complement.
TTTGTAACGAAAGATAAAACATCTATTCCTCCAATAGCGTAGTACTATTTATTAAGTAAACGAGAGCACACTATCGACTCGAAAAGATCGCCATTCATTTTTATTGACATCAATTACACGAATAGCTTCTTGAGAAAACCCTTTGCTTTCTTTTTCAGTGTTGTTATCGCTTGATGATGCAGGGATAGCATCTTCTTGAAGAGTACACATCATGTCACGCTCTTCACCGTTTGCTTTCTTGAATATTACACGACAGTTACGTTCTCGCAACTCTCTAATCATTTCATCACGATCCATCATTAGATCCTCCGTTATTACGTCTTTCATTTTCTTCAATTATCCTTTCTAATAATTTTTCAGCACGACCTAAACGATAGTTGATCTTAGTAATCTTTTCGTTTAGATCATGCATTTTCATTTCTAATTGATTAGTCCCAGTCATTATCGTACCTTGTAGTTTCGTACATGACTTCGCCATAATATTCTTTAGCGTACTTTGAAGCATCAGTCCAATGATACATGTTTTCACCTTCTTTAGGTATTTGCATGAAATCACGCTTAGCTTTTTTAGCTTGTTTTTTGACAGCGGCTGTCTTGGCACGAACCTTAGCCATACGCTGTTTACGTGCTTCGTTTTGTTTTTTTGTTTCAGCGATTTTTTTGATTAGCGCCATACGATCGTCATAGTTAGTTGCAACAGTCATTGTATTCTCCTTCAATTTCTATAACCTTTCTACCACAGTTAATACCGAATGTACACCATTATTTTTCATTTATTGAATAGTGTATCATTTATGTTACACGTTTCATATCTAAAACAAACGTTCCCTCGTGCAGGTTAAATGATTTCATAAGTTTAAAATACGTTTCTGGTTTAAAGGTAACTACATCAAACAACTTTGTTTTTTCATTCCACTGGCGAATATGACAATAGTCTTCGTATAGCAGCGCTTGCACATCCTCGAGCTCACCAGTGTCATCCATAATCGTGATCATGGTTTCATCCATATCAAATTCTACAGTAATCATTTTTCCACGCTCAAGTTGCTAGGATCATACTGTTCTCCATTATATTGAGAACCAGTCTTACCTTTGCCTGTTTCTACTCCACTATTACAACCAAATACAACAATACCAAGAAATATTGCTGCATACATCGTAACTCTTTTTGTCCATAACATAAAAGTTTCAAATGTTTTTTCAGCTTCATCCTGCGCGGCTTGATTAGGTTTCATTTCGTGGTCCTGCATGATAACAAGCGAGCTCTATTTTATAGTACTCGTTTTCAGTAAACCTACCCCAGTTTCTTGGAGCAATAAATTCTGTACATTCTGCTAATGTCATAGGTTTCTGGTGGACGTATTGGTTACCAATGTATGTCCATTCTCCGGCTGCGGTCTTACCCCACAACGAGATAACAAATATCACTGCGTCTGTTATATTCATCCTTCACCCTCCAACCCTAAGCATGGGATAAGAATAGATTGCTTACAGTTATCTGGATAAGCAACTGCTGATCCTATGATAGGCAAACCAGCCATCACCAAAATAATAATCAATAAGGCCCAGCCTAGTCCTTTTGTTGTACAATAGTTTTCACTCATCTACCACTCCTTAAAATTTCCAGATTTTTCATTATCACGATAACCCGCTGTGTATGCAGTAATTTCTGCAGGAGTCATGTCTTTCATTTCAACTCTATCAGATATATTTGTTGCACCCGTAAAGTAATGAGGATCATAGGGACGACGGTAGTAACTATCAGCACCGCCGCGATCAAAAGCTCCACCATGTCTATCATCGTATTCCATTACACACCTCTATAAAGCTTAAGAATATTATTACTGTCTTCGTATCCAATATCCATTCTCCACAAAGCATAGCCAAAGTCCTGATCACATTCAGGATCGCACCGCTCGTTTACAATAAGGAGACGAAGAGCTAGCTTCCAGTTACATTTAAGAGAATTCATTTTTGAACGAATATTCTTGCGAAGATTTACAAGAGCTTCTGCTGCTTGTACTCCATCAGCTTTGATATTTTCATCAAGTGTATCACAAAGTTCATCCCATAAAAGTTGTTTATGAACTTTATTCATGCCGTTCCATTTTTGCATGAAACCTTGACGAGGACGAAAGCCATAAACATCTTTATGCAAATCAGAAATCAAATTATCATCAAAACAAAAAGCCATATCATATCTCCTTCATAACTTATAGTACTATTCTACCACAAGTAAATTAGAATGTACACCTTTTTGTTTTATTTGAAATCAACTACTTACGTTTTTTTCTTCGGGCTCTTCTTCGCTTGATTTCTTGAGTTCGCTAATAGTTTTATTTAAGTCAATGATGTCTTGTTCTAAGTGACGTATCTTTTTCTTGAGTTCACCTGTGTTTTGCCACACCAGTTTATCTACGTTCTGTACGTCGTTCCATACGGAAAACACTACACCGCCGATAAATAAAACTCCAAGTGCAAGTAAGATAGCCANTACATCCATTATGCTGCCACTTTAAACCATTCAGGTACATCACGCTTTGACCATATCATATTAAAACGATCTTGCTTAGTTTGATAGTATTCTTGATAAGAACGAACNGGATCGTCTTTATGCATACACTGTGGTTCATGTTGCATAGCAAGAGCAAAGTCTGTATATAGATTAGACCATTTAATATTGCTAGGAGGTTTACTTAGCATATCACGAAGCTTAGTATCTGTGCCATGAACTTTGCCATAGCGATAAGTGTATTCGTCGCACAAAGCTACAAAGTGTTTGTAGTGCCATTCGTAATTAGCATTTGTTTGCATAGTCCATACGGTACATGGATGACCATGATGTACAGCTTTGTAGAGTAACTCTTCACGTTGATCGTTTGGATGTACCCAGTAGTTAATCATACGTTTACCAGATTTCGATGGACGCTTTTCAACGTAGCCGTCAAGCATACGGTGAGTCGTTGATAACATTTGAGCAGACTCAACAATCATCTTAACCACATGCTTGTCACACTGCAGTTGAGCAGCTTTCACTGGATCTTCGGATAAGATAAAAATATTCATGNCTTTTGCTTTTCTTTCATTTTAAAATGCATATCACAGTATTTTTCTGTGTTGCTAATTGACCAGTCAAACTTTTTTGAGATACTCTCTACAAAACTTTCGTAGTTCTTCCCGTTCCACTTCGATATCAACTGCCACAGGATCGCGTCTATTTGTATCCAGTTCATATCTTTCTCGATCCTCNTTGTATTTCCTTTTGATGAACTCATGATAAGATTCATACTCCCCTTCGCTGTTAGTCATTGATTCGGTTCCTTACTCTATCTTTCGTATATTCTATAACAAAACACACCAATTGTAAACCCCAAAATATCAATATTTAGTAAACTAACCGTAAAAACATTAGCAAATAGAAAACACATTATATAATCGTACCATCTCAACTCCATATCAANGCAGGCAAAACAAAAATCAATAAGAATACTGCAACAACATACAAAGCCCATTTCTCTGGACCATCAATCAAAGGTTGCTTTTTAGATTCTTCCCATCCTGTTTTTAAAGCCTCTTTCCAATTCTTCTTCATTTCGGTTGTGCTGTCTCCATATCATTATTCCACCTCTCTAGATTTGCAACATAGTTCACCATGCTGTGATCAGAAAAGTTATCTACTCCACCTTTTTTCAATCCCATCCACATACCNCGCCANCGATCTTTAGNTCGTTGCCATGNAGTAAGTCTACGNANATTNCCATAGGCATTCATGTAATGTTCAGTTCCGTCATGGCGATATCCCATAGAAGCAAATGGAACTCTTGNNACGATATCNTTGTTGTTCACCCATCGATGATGAGATACATTAAGATCCTTTACATATTTTTTCCANCCAGCTCTTGGTGATCCGTAGGTGTAAACCTCAACCGGATCTTTTAGATCTGGATCATGCATACATCGACCAGCCATAATGGTAGTCATTGCNGCTCCAAGCGAGTGGCCAGTGAACCATAACTTCCTGTTACCAAGTTTCGAGTTAGAGATAATATCTTCCTTGACCATAGGCCAAAGATCGTCAACCTCTTGCTTGAACCCTTGGTGTACTCTTGACACCGTCTCTGACTTGACAGGGAAAGCTTTTAGGTCTGCTTTTAAATCATTAAACTCTTTTGGTTCAGTGCCTCTGCAAACAATAACCATATCATCTTTGNTNCAAACACGATAAGCTTGNGCNCCGTCNCTATCATAGTATTCAACTTCAGTAAATCCAAGAGGCTTAATTTNTTGTGCTACTTTTTTCTTATCGTTGTAAGCAATCTGACTTAGCCTAGCAAAAAGCAANCTTCTTTGCTTTAAGTTCATTTTTTCTATTGAGACTCTTGTTACCATATCTTATTCTGCTTTCCACAATGTCCAAGCACCATATGCAATTGCAACACCAGCTGCAATCTTTGCTAACGGTGCCATGAATAGTACAAGTAGACCGAGCGCCATAAGTGCTACTCCATCAAGACTTGTTCTTTCTTTTATTCTATTTTTTAGCCAGTTCATTTTCCAACTCCTTTAATCGTTGTTCTATGTTATCTATTTTCTTTGTCACTTTGGGGTATCTTTTTCTCCAAGCTTCAGGATCATCCTGTAACCAGTCCCAACCAAAGCGATCTACTAAATAATCTAAGTACGCGTCAAACTTTGCCATAAGATATAACGCAGCACGTGTATTTCTAAACCATGCTAGAAAAGCTGCACCTACAATAGAACCTGCAATAGCTGTGTAGATCCATAAGGTATCACCAAACATTCTTGCAAACATTTCCATCGTAGTCTCCTAGTATATTTTCTTAACAAAATAATCAAANGCGAGCNGANGTNCTAAACTCAACTTTGTGNCCTAAATCATCTACACCTTTNAAANAGTTNTTNTTNATNTTNTTAATNTCTCTTAAACGAAATTCTTTTGAAGTACCCTCATGGTTTATTGTCACTACAAATAAATCATTAAAGAGACGATAAAAAAATCCACGTTCTTCTTTCTTACTCATTTTAAATCCTTTAAAAGTACTTCTTATACATCATTATTTATAAATATTCAAGAAGGACACAAAGGAAATAAAAAATGGCTGCAGCTAAAACACTACAACCGGATTCAATCTTTGCTGAATTAGATACAGATGGTGATGGAGTCGTTACGGACGAAGAAATGGCAAGGGCAAAAGAGATTGCTGAGTATGAACACAAACGTAAGATGCAAGAAAATGAAGATAAGAAAGAAGATCAAATACGCGCTATGGCTTGGTTTGCTCTCTGGGGCATGCTTCTATATCCAATTACAATTATTATAACTTCTATTGTAGGGGAAGATACAGCTGCACAGTTAGTAAGTGATATTGCTCCGGCTTACTTTGTCGCTATCGCTGGTTTAGTAGCAGCGTTCTTTGGCGCACAAGCTTACACTAAAAGTAAAGCACCAGAGAAGAAGAGCTAAAGATTATTCATATCTATTTTAAGATCTTTAGTTTTCCAGTCTAAACACGTGTAATTCATCACGGTCCAACCGTTTCCTTCAGCCGCTTTAAATCCTTCGGCTAATGAGCTTAAACACGCATCTAAAGACGTATACACGTCTGGATTTGCTAAGTTCTTGCACGTGTTAAATTCTAGACTACATGCGAGTATTATAGCACCCCACATATTATTTTCCTTTATATATTGTTTGTAGATGAGTTTCAAACTGCTCTACTTTTGCAAGCCTATTCGGCCAAAGAATATAATCTTTTTCAGGATTCTTTTTTAAGTTGTTCAATAGTGGCACAACCGCATTATAAAGATTGTCTAATCTTTCTTGCGTTGTTGTAGCAAGTTTTTCAGCATCATTGGCAAGTGCAGTTGTTTGCTGCACCGCCGAAAGTTCATCTTCATCGACTGCTGTAAAGCCAAAGTCGAATAATTCAGACATTTTGTTTCCTTTTCTGCGACTTTCTTCTGAGGTTTCGAAGTTTGGTATAAAGTCGTTCGGTCTTTTCTAGTAATATTCCTTTTGTTTCTTTACGCTTTAATCTTGCGGCTGTTGACCGCGCCATACGTTCAGATCTAATCATTACTTTACCTCCGTTTGTTAATTGGTCTCGATGGCTGGATTTGAACCAACGACCTCTTGTACCCAAAACAAGCGCACTACCAAGCTGTGCTACACCGAGTTAAGTATTATTATTTATTATGCCTATGAAAAATCTTTGTGATCCAGTGAAAAGTATTTATCGATCATTTCTAATCGTTCATGCGCACTGCCCATAGTAGACAGTTCTTTTTGTACTGCTTCAACAATATCACTGTGTTCGCCAATACCCGCTGCGTTTTGCATATAAACCATGATATTAGTTTTAGCTCTTTCAAGCTCNCCTTCGGCATGCATTCGAGCTGCCTTAATTAATTGTGCTGATAGACTCATTTGTTTCTCCATTTTATAAAGGTTTTAGTTTTACGTTTTCATCATAGATGCCGTAGCACCATCCGTCTTTTTTCATTGAACTGAAACCAACTCTCTTTGCAAATGCTTCTCTGTTCNTTGCTCCATCTTTCCAAGATGTAAGACTAGGACCGGCATCTATTTTAGCTCCCTTTGGTTCGCATGTCAATACGTAGTTAGANTTAGGTGTGTATCCAAACATTCCATTATGTATGTTATCGTAGCAAGCACGATTAAATTTAATCATTAGCTTCGCACGTTCACGTTTATCTAGATTTGATGGATGNGTTTGATANTTTACTTCCCATCCAACTTCTGCCATCACTGTATCGTTTTCATAATCAATGTTTTCAGCAAAGCCTTTTATCAGGCTATCCTTTGGTGACGCACCGGCGTCTATGTATCGATAGTATAAGTAACTTGCTTTGTTTTGATAAGGAACAATGTATGTAATGAACCAAAAGGGATGTGGTCCTACATGCGTTGCTCGCTTTTCAGTATACTTATCAGCAATAATTAATGGTGTCTTGATTTTATAACCAAGACGCTCCATTGCATTTTCAAACATTAACTGTTTGAGAGCATCAGTTGCTGGCATCGTTCGATGTTAATGCGTCTGCTAATGTATCGATAAGCAAATCAATATTGTTTTTATTGTTGCCAATCGAGTCATCGTGTTCTTCATCAATAAANTTAGAACGAGCTGCATGAGCAGAATGTGCTCCCATGAGTTTCATTAAATCAAAATCAACGTTTTCTAACTTATGACTTATTTGAACAACGTGTTGTTCTAACACACCAATCCTCGCTGTGTTTTCTTTGATATTTTCTGCCATTGCATAAAACATCATTGCTGCGATTACTTCCATAACTTACTCCTTAGTTTCAACTTGCATGCAGATAGCCTGCACATTCAATGGGAAGTGGCCTTCTTGACCACCCGCATCATAACTTAACATTTCTCTTGCATGAAAACATTCATACATTTCTGGAAACGTAAAACCTGGACCATATGCATTTACTGCATATACATCTTTACCTTGTACCATAATATATATTAGCATCCAAGCCATAATAAATTCCTCTTAATAATCAGTGGGGAGCCTTGCCTAGGTGACTCCCCACCTATCTGCATTTAACGTATGCAGCAACCGACTGGGTTTCTCGGTACCAGTACGTCTACCGACCTAAAATAAAGAGCGCTACTCTACTTAGGATTTTTTCTGGTGATCACGGAAGGACTCGAACCCTCAACCTATTCATTAGAAGTGAATTGCTCTATCCAGTTGAGCTACGTAATCACTTTGTAAATGCTGTCTGATAAGTTATACCATTAACAGTCCATGTGATAACAGAATAGTCATACACTTTTTTATTTACATCTCTAAACTCAGTAATGTCTTCGCATTGCTTTTCATAATTATAACCAGTAATAACAGTTTCAGTCTTTGGCTTCTTTGCTTTATCAGCTGCAATTATTCCACCAAGTACCGCGCCCGCGGCCGCGCCGTTATCTTTGTTAGTGACGCCTTTACCTAGCAAGCCACCAAGAATCATTCCGCCTAAGATATCGCCACCACTGGCACCACTACCTGGTCGTGTGANTGTACCGTAAATAGGTACTTGAACCTGTTGGCAAACCTGTTTTGTGTAAGGCGTCCTTTCAATTACTGTTGTGTAGAAATCTTCTACATCAGCGTTTATCTTTTCTGCAGCAACCGGAGCAGCGAATGCTACAATAGTTGCTGCGGTGATTAGTGTTTTCATCCTACTAACTCCATTCCATCAGTTTCCTGTTCTATAGCACGAGTCTCTAGTATACGTGCTTCTGCTACGTTTAACATTTCTCTTAGTTCGCGGATTTGAACGAGTACATCTACTTTGTTCTGTCCGCCTGAGACAGTGTTCATTGACCAGTTGTCATAACCGTAATCTGGATTGTCAAAAACTTCACGTCTAAAAGAGACTGGACCATTTCCCCACCAACCTGTGGATTCAAAGGTTAAGCATTCTCCATTATATTTTTTAGTTTTATAATTTGTATTCTCATCAATTATTACTTTAACAGTCATTACGCTGCCTCCTCAACTGCTGGAACAATATCGAAGCCACACATTGCCACTTCGTAAACTTCGCCGTTTCCACAATACATACGGTCACCCATCATTGATGAACGAAGACCAAAAGTTTTTCCGCCTCGTACTGGAAGCTCACCAACAATTACTACATTTTCGTGCTTGTCAGCAACACCTTGAGGATGGCTCCAGCTATCAGCTATATTTTGAGTCCAACGGTAAGCAAAATTGCATGCTTGTTTCTCATCAGTAATGCCTTCAGCAAAAACTTCTGCAACTCTTGTGAAACTGTTTGTTTCAAAATCTTTGTGATAAACTGTAACTTTCATTTTCATTTTCCTTCATTTGATATAACTATACTACACCATTATGAACCGATTGTACACCTTTTTGTTTTGTTTAAAAACAACTACTTACGTTTTTTTTCGCTAAGTTGTTGAAAACCAACTAAACTTTTTTTCTCATCACTGTCTTTTTTTATCCAACCGTCCAGCGTACTTAAGTCTATCCCATCAAAAGGATCGTTATCTGTAGGTTTCTTTGACACTTTTTAAAGCTCCTTCTATTTGAGGCGGATACTTTCCTGTGTAAGTTCCTGCTTCTAACATGTCTTTAGACAAGTAATCTTTATGTCTGTGATCTATGCTATCCCAATCCTTCAAAATTCTTTTAGCAATCTTATCGAACATACTATCCTCTATGATAGGATCATCTTGTTCGTAATAAGCGTATGCTGCCATGATGTACCAAGGGACGGTCATATTGATGTTGGCATCAGTTATCTCGATGCATGCATCTTCAATACCTTTTTTGTCCATCGTACAATTCCTTTAATTCCTTTTCCTTTTTATGAGCTTCGATCTCCCATGGTCTAGAATCATAATCCATTTCTGTTTCAAATATTTTTTTTTCAAATATGATTTCGTGAACCCAATTTTGTTTCATTTTCCCCGTGAGATACTGATGAACGTGCACCATTTCGTGCAGTATTGTTGAAATCATTTCGTCGAGGGGAAGAGATACATCGATGCGGATCGTAAATTCACGATCACCTTCATCCATACAGTCGCCGTAAACTCCTTGCTTTTCGGTTAACTTTCGTATCGTCCTAATATTTATATAAACAGGCTTCTTNATACGAGGCATGAGTTGTTTCGCAGCAAACATTATTGAGTCAATAATTGCTCTTCTACGATAACGGGCGGGTTTGTTTTCAAAATCAATAACAATCATAATAGTATTCTATACTATTTTCTTGNAAATGTAAACTAGTTTTTTGTNCTAATTTCAACATTTTTTGGCACTGGAAACTTAATGTTCGGGTGCTTATGATATAAGATGAACTGACTGTCTGAAAACTCTTTGAACATATTTTGCCACACTGGTCTCCAGTTGTTTATTAGTCGGTTGTTATTCATATTCGATCTATCTGAATTAAGAAAGAAGTCACTATTACTCAACAGATTAAAATCAAACATTGAGTCGAATCCATACATATGGATTTCAGTTGCTTCCATCTTACTTGCTACACAGTGCACTGCCATGTGGCCACAGTTGAAGTCTGTATAGTTCTTTACATATTCTGGAAGTGTTGTGTAGAATCCTTTAATCTGAGGAGCATACTTCATATAAAAGTCTGGTCTCATCTCCATCCACTTCTTTGGACGAGCACCAAGAGTCCANTCACCTGGAACTGTTACNGATCCTTCATCAAGTGCTTTCATCATCTTAAAGTCAACCATAAAGGTAGTGTAAACATTATGAACTGTAAGNGGAGGCAAGTTGCATGTTACCTTGAGTCCCTTCGCAGGTTTGTACATCTGCGCGCAATCACCATTACCAATTACATGAGCAACTTTACTCATCTATCATACTCCAAATTATTCTGNCTTTCTTTTATCATTTTTTCAATTTTAATCTTGCCTTTTGCTCCNGTCCAATGCATTATAACATGGTCCTTTGGCATAGAAGCATCTATTATATCCAGACGTAACGTATTATATTTTCTTGGAAGATCTGTTATATGTATAGATCTCCTCATTCCATCTCTGACGAGATCATGAAGAACTTCTTGATCACCGACTTTAGGCTTTGCTTTGACTGAGGCATACCATTCATCAAGAATATTAGGCCTGTTTTGGAATGCAACTACACCAGAGTTGTGCCATGTTTCTTCTCTTCGTTTTGACCAAGGAACATCTTGAGCCATCGCAAGTTTATTAGGTTCNACATAATCAAATATTTCATCTACTGGACCAAGCACCTGGCAATCNGTATCTAGCCAACATACCTTCTCTGCAATCTTAGATGCTTCAATCATAGCTTTTGGTTTTTTGAACCAGCCTTTTTCATCACCTTGCATAGGTTGAGCAGCAAACACTCGTTTCATTTCTTCGGACATACCAAAGTCATATACAACTAATTTAGTTTTGCTAAATCTTTTTAAGTTATCAAAGAACCAAGGAAGCTGCCATTGAGTCTTATGATCACAGCCAGTAATGAATACTTTAGATAATTTCATAAGTTTCTCCAAAGGAATGCTTAGCATAACAGCCAGCAGGATTTTGAATAGTAGAAAACGAGTCTCTTGCTTCTACTGGCCAAGGATAATATTCCTGTAGNAACGGGAATGATTCTTTGTTTAAAAATACATCAGTGGGCTGAGCATGCAGTTTAGCCTGCTTTATCAGAGCACGAGCACCGGCTGGAGTGATTCGATATGCGTGGGCGCCAGGGAAATACCTTTTAGATGTTAACAAACTAGCCCCTATAGCCGGCGTAGCGTATCTTCCGTAAGAAGGTTTACCTAATGAAATTACTTTATCAAAAAGAAGTGTATCACTTATTGGCTGTAAGATAAATGCATCATGCTCAAAGATAGTGTACGTAACTTTGTCTTCTATACATTTTTTCCATAAGCTATAATGAGATAGGAAAGCCGCAATACAGTTTTCAAGTCTTGAATAATGTTCAATAAATCCTGATGTATCGAGTTCTTCTGCTTCCATCATACGATATACGTTTGTGTTTCGAGGAGTAATGGCATCATACGTATCAATATTCATGCCGTGTCTTATTCCAGATTTGATACACCGTCTTGCAGTTTGCTCTGATCTTTCAATATCTTTTATAGTGATTATGAAATTTTTCATTGTGTTGTAGTACTCTTTAGAGTTTGAATACCTGTATAGAATTTACGAGTGACACCAAGTTTAGGAACTAACTGATAACACATGATTGCATCATTAGGCCAAAGACCAAATTCCTTTACAAGACTAATAAGCTTATTAGCACCTGCTGGTTTAATTATATATGCTGAGTTTCCGGCCAAGCCTTGTGGAACATTTGCTGGTGCCAAGCGCGGAACCGATTGTTCTTTACTATCATCATTTAAAATAGTCTGGTAGTAATCACGCGATTTAAATGTACAACCAATTGGATTATTAATTCCAAGAATATTAAACTTTGAATCATTCATATTGAAATCAAGTTTTGCTGTAAACATTGCGTCATGTTCAAGAATNAGTATTGACTTATTTGTATTTGCACATAGGTTCCATAGTCTATAATGACTTAGAGCACAAGCAACTCTTGCCTTTGGACTTCTTGTTTGATAAGCTCGTTTAGTAAGTCCAGAACTAAAGTCAGTGACGGTTCCTTCCCAAGGATAGTTCCATTGNAACTTATGAGCTTGCAGAACTTCCTTTACATCAGGTGGTGTAACAGCTTTGAACTTTTCAATTTCAAAATCATTACCAACTTTTTTNGAAGACTCAACTAAATTATTAAATCCAGTTTCAGATGTTTCATTATCTTTTATGACAATACTATAAGCAATCATTACTTCTTACCGATGACTGTATACCCTACGTTTTTTGTAACGCGTTCTAAGACTTTCCATTGATTCTTGGCAGCCCAATTATTTAAAACTTGAAATAGGCTATCATTCATTTTACCATGAAGAATGCTAGTATCATGTGCTATGATNTACTTCTTAACGTTTCTTCCATGCNTATCTAATTCTTTTTGTAAATGATTAGGATGNTGATAACTATCAATGACTAACATGTCAGTTGTGTTGATAGCACCGAAACCAGTAGAGTCAGTTTTATTAACAATTAGTTCTATATTATTTGTATCACACCACTTATCTGCAAGTGGTCTAAGAAACTTATTATATTTTGTAAAGTCAATGTCTACAAGATAAACTCTGCTTGGTTTACATAACATCGCTACAGAAGCAGTACCACCTTGGTGAGTACCAAGTTCCATGTAACTCTTACAGTCTTTCATGTATTTCGTAATAGCATCATGAATAGCACAGTAGTCTTTACCGTGTGCTTCTTCCTGTTGTTCTCTAATAGATTTATTAAATGTTTTTACGGTCTTACAATGACCCAGTTCGCTGTTAATCATTTTCCTACCGCTTCTTTTATCATTAAGATATTTTCTTTTAGTTTATCGTTAAACTGGCTTTCAGCTTGTCCGTGATTTAAACCTTCGCTTAATCCTCTAGAAAAACTAGCACNCATACCAGACTGACANGCTAAACGTCTACATGCTTCTTTTGTNGTATACCCACCACTGAGTCCAACAACCTTTTGAACTTTAGAGTGTTTCATAATATCACTATAAAAATTATCCATGTCTGGTAATGTAAGCTTAAGCATACACTTTCCTTGNAATGCATCTAATCTTTCGGCTAACTCATCTCGAAGCTTACACTCATATATTGATTTCATAGGATGATCGATTGGAATCTCTGGTTCTACGATTGGTATGAGTCCTCCTCTATATACTGCCTCTGCAATAGCAAACTGTTGAGACAATATCATATCAAAATCTTTTTCGTACTTGAGAACACTACGCATCTTAGTACCAGCACAGTCATGTTCTTTAGCGTAGTCAATCATGTCATCCCATCTGAAATATTTTAGATAGCCGTTTTCCTCTATGCCACCATCAATTTTTAGATAAGCNTGAATTCCTTTTTGTTTTAATATCGGTACCATACCACGTTCAACNGTATCTTTGTACAGGATTGCTGCCCATATATTATCAGAATTAAACATAGGACTATTCACCATACGCATTCTCATNGCGTGAATCTTATCCATCTTATCTTCTTCTGTATATTCTTGACCATATCGTTTAAGTACACCACCAGTACTTCCACCACTATGATCCATTGCAGCTATAAATCTATTCATAAGTTTCGCCCGTTTCTCTAAAAAAGTTTTCACTCCAAAAAGCTTTGTCATCTATCCATACATCATAGTGTTCTTTTTTACCAACACTTAGTTCGTGGAACTTTGCACCCCATTTAATTAATTGGTTGTTTGTCAGGTTATGATAGTCCACACCACTTACAGCACCACGAGCTGTCATGTATTTAATTATATGTCCGGCATCGTACAACTTATTAATCTTAGCAATGCGTTCTGGCATAGGTTGATGTAATGCGTAATCTTTTGTGCCGTCTGGCTTCATTACTTCATTACAAATTGTTCCGTCGATATCTATAACGTACTTCACTTAGTCACCTCTTCTTTCCTTGCATACTTTATATCGCAGTATCCACAAATAACATAGTGTCCGTCATGTGGTATTTTAAGATAAACTTTTGGATGATCCATGTTATCTCCACTACACGCTATGTTATCGCCATCGATATAAATGATGCGTTCTTCAAATCCTTCTATCTTATCCATCGTTCGGCCAGTTTTTATTAACTGGTAACTCCCATTCGCTTACTGGTTTATTTGTTATTTGCCATAATGCTTCTTCGGGCCAATCATCTGCAGTTCGGAACATTATATGAACTAACTTAGGATTCTCTCCTCTGTTGTCACCAATCTTAGCGTTAGGATGTGAGCCAACTTTATGCATGTAACAGTTCCACTCGTTTGGCATTCTCATAAGTTTAAAACCTGGTAGATGAATAAACGCTGAAAAGTAATCTTGAAACAATCTATAGAAGTTAGGAAAACCATGTACAGTGTTTACATACTCTTGAAATGAAGGCCATTCTTTTTTCATCTTTTGTAAACCGTTTTTAGATATGACTACAACACCGGTGTTAAATACTTCTGGTCTATCTTTATTGTCTGTAGGATACTTGATACCCCAAGTCTTTTCACAGAGCCACGCCCATCGTTTATCAATAACACTATTGATTCCACCAGAATTATATATTGTCCTGAAGTAGGGCTGCTTTGGTTCCGTACAGATACCAGCGTCTTCACCATCTAGCATAAACAAGTTATCAGCAAGTCCTTCCGTAGGAAAGATGTCTATGTCAATCAAAGCTACGTTGTCATACTTATCAAAAGATTTATCAACTAAAGGATTAGCTGGTTCGTAGTAAATAGGAACGTTAACAGTTTTACTGGCGATCTCAATGTTATGATCAAATCTATATTCAGCACCAATACGATCTGCATATTCTTTCATTAGTCTCGTAGAAGCTACTACACCAGGCTTCATAGGACCTTTCCAGTATTGATATATTATGTTCTTCATTTTACTCTCTCTATAAATTTCTTAGCTGTCTGTAAAGATGAGTTAACAGCTTGATGCATATCAATGTACACATACATTCCACATCTTCCAATAAAAGTCATGTTAGGATTATCAACTTGTTTGGCTGCATATTTCTTATATATGCTCGTGTTTTCGCCAGTATTATCTTTGACCGGATAGAATCTTCTGTAGCCATTTTCTTTATAATCACATGGTTCTTCTACTGTAAGCGTAGTCATTTTAGAGTTGATACCATGATAGGGATAATTTTTCCATTCGGTGATTCGAGTGTTTGGACCATCATGAGTAAAGTTTACGGTGGGTACTGGTAAAACTTTACTTATCGGCAGGTGTGTATGATGGAACTTTATAGATCTATAAGGCAGCTCACCATATTCATACTCATAGTATTCATCAATCGGCATTGAGTTGAAGACATGATCAAACAAATTTTCCATTTTTTTATCAAACACTGTGTTTAAATGTACAACTATATTTTGATGATTTAATATACTTTCAAACAGTTTTGTATAACCGTACATAGGCATTAACTGGTACTGATCATTTGGAAAGTAGAATTCATTATCATCATCACGTATAGGTATTCTTTTTGTAACGCTATTATCTAACTGCTCTAGTTCCATTCCCCACATCTTCCTTGTGTAAGGCCTGTAGAAAGTATCTATTATATTCTCTTCACCAACAATATCCTTTGTTTCTTTATTAACTGGTAAAGTAACGTAACGCCCATCGGTTAGTTGTGCTTTTACTTTGTGCTTGTATTCACCAAACTTACCAAACTTAGTTACCCAGTCATACACTCTTTTATTATTTGTATGAAATATATGTGGTCCATACTTGTGAACTCTGATACCATGTTCGTTTTCATAGTCATATGCGTTACCAGCTACGTGATCTCTTTGATCTATTATGCATATCTTATGGCCAGCTTCTGCTAACTCTCGAGCAATTGTAGCTCCAGCAAAACCAGCGCCTACAACTAATATATTCAAAGTACACCTTCGTCCACTAACTGTTTATAGTTATCCATCTTGTATCGCTTTGGTCCTTGAGGCGTGATCTTAGTACGTATATGAATAAACCCTGCAGTTTCTGGATTAGGTAGAAAACTACATTGACACCATTTCGGATCTAAGTATGTTCCTCTCCAGTTAACACCGGCTCTCTGAGCTAAGACGTGGAAGATAC
>NYTQ01000029.1 GCA_002683585.1 Cryomorphaceae bacterium | reverse complement strand
CCGAATGTTTCTGTAATAGGAAACGTCCAGGGCGTACTGCAAGGCTTTTCTGATCAAGGATTGATCGGACTTGTAGCAGTTTGGATTTTATATCATATCTACAACAGAAAATAATATAAAAATCTAAGAATACGTAAACCTCAAGGGTGGTGTGATTAATTTGGATTGTTCGCATCACCCTTTTTTATTTGTAGTTAATGACTATCAAAATTTGGTAAATACACATAGTTCAAACGTGCTTTTACATTTGTAAAAGACTTATGCAGATAACAACTGCGTAGCCAGTAAAGTTGGCATTGGACTCCTTTAAAGGAGAAAACAAATGGGAAGACCAGTAAGAAAAGATAGATTCGGTTCAACGGCAGGTGACTTCGAAGTCACAGGTGCGTTCTCAACTGAAACAACACAACCAGACGGATCAGGTGCAGAGGCAGTATCAACTGCTTCAGGAAACTTCATCGTAGCTCAGAGATCAAGTACGAGATTCAAAGTGAATTTCCTATCAGCGGATGGATCAACAAGACAAATACAAATCTTGGATCTAACACCAGTTGCCCCAGGATCACTTACAGCAGGACAGTTCTGTTTACAGATCATCTTAGATGACTCTACAGTGGCTTATGCTAGTAAGATCTTCAACAACACTGTACACTACAAAGAAGCAGGTGGTACTACAGGTTCAGTGAAGTACTCGTTATTAGCAGAAGGTACTGACGAAGGTNNAAACACCGGCGTTGGTTCAATGGACACAATCTAATACTTTTAGACGTGCTTTTATGGGGGAGTTACACGCTCCCCCATTCACAACATAAATACTAGCAAATGGCAAAGACAGTTAGAACACAAGGTGCATACACCATAGAACCAAGTACTGCGGTCGTTACAATAAAGAACGGCATACAGTTCACTCCGGTGGCATTCGCTAGTTTGCCAGGNAGTCCTGCAAACGGAATGGTCGCATTCTTGACCACCGATGGTGCGGGTGCAACCAAAAACAAATTATGCTTCTACGAAACTACTAACAACAGATGGAGTTATGTAGACGACGGAAGTGCTGTGGCAACATCATAGGATAACGGATGAGATACAAAGAAATAGATATCAACATCAAAGCAATCCCAGACAAAGAAGACGAAGCACTCTTGAACCAACTGATGGGTGCCAAAGGTGTGTCCGTGTCTGACGCTGAGAATAAAACAGAAAAGCCAGCGGCGGACAACAGTGACAATCCAGGAAAGGTTGCATCAGATGATCCAAACACAGTGGCAACAGTTTTCCCACCGCAACAAGAATTAGAATTAAAGAAACAGGAAGCAGGCAAGGACCTTGGACAGTTCTCAAACATACAACAGGACGCCGATGAAAGGGCCGCAGACGAAGAAGCAAGGGTTGACGAACCGTTAGTAAAACAACCAGAAACAGTGGACGGGGGTGATCAACCAGGAGTTCCGAAAGAAATGAAGAACAAGGAACCAAAGACAGAAAGTGAATTCATACAAAGACTAAAAACATTGTCTGGCCAAAATTAAGGAGCGTACATGGCATTCAGGAAACTTGTAGGATCTTACAAAGATTACAACCTATCAACACACGTGCTTGAAGACGGTTACCTAGCAGTAGACGTAGACTCAGGTAGTCTGAGATTAGGTGATGGTACGACAGCAGGCGGAACAGTTATCAATGCAGGAGGAGGTGGATCATCGACTAGTCTTGGAGACCTTACTGCTGTTGGTTCGACCTTGTCAGCACCAAGCAACGCTGACCTTACACTTGCGGTAGCAGGCACAGGTAACATTGTTCTAACCGGAATAAAATTTCCAAATTCAGATGGCAGTGAACATCAAGTCTTGGCCACAAACGGATCAGGAGTACTCAGTTTTGTTAACAANACTGCATCACTGAATCTTGACGGAGGAGATGCAACATCAGACTACAGTGCCATAGCGGCACTAGACGGAGGCACTGCGTAATAATGCCAACACAGATACAATTAAGAAGAGATACCGCGGCAGATTGGACAAGTACTAATCCAACGTTGGCCGCAGGAGAATTTGGTTGGGAGTCAGACACAAACAGATTCAAGATAGGTACAGGTTCAGCGGCATGGAACAGCCTTGACTACGCAGATACCTTGAAGTCATTAGGTGATATGACAATCACAGGGTCAACAATTAGTGCACCATCAAACGGCGACTTAACTTTGACTACTGCAGGATCTGGAGTTGTACTAGTGAACGATTCATTTAAAGTAGGTTCAGGGCAAACAATTACAACTATATTAGATGAGGATAACCTTGCAACCAATTCAAACACTGCACTTGCCACTCAACAGTCTATCAAAGCATATGTGGATAATGAAATATCAAATGTAGGTATTGGAGACATTTCAGCAGTAGGTTCAACATTGATTGCGCCATCAAATGCAGATCTATCTCTTACAACAGCAGGCACAGGGAACGTGGTCTTGAACGATGTTTCCATAAAAGACAACAAAGTAGAAGCAAATAGGTCAAATGATGATTTGGTCTTAAAAGGATCAGGCACAGGGAAAGTAAACATAAACGGAGCATACACTTTACCAAGCTCAGATGGAAGTGCAGATCAATTTTTAAAGACTGATGGAGCAGGAAACTTATCATTTGGCTCCATTTCTGTGGGAGATTTGTCAATAATAGGTTCATCAATATTGGCCCCATCCAATGCAGACCTTACTCTTAATTCAAGCAACGGAAATGTTGTGATTGAAGGACTTAGAGTTTCAGGAACAACTTTACAGACTGAAGATTCGTCTAGTGGAATACAAATCAACGGCAACTTGATTCCTAGCCAGGATGGTGTATATCAGTTAGGTTCAGCATCAAGAAGATGGCAAACTGCATATTTGGCCGCAGAAACAATCGACCTAGGTGGAGCAACAATTAAATCGGATGGAAGCGGTGAATTGACTATTGCGGCCACTGGTGCAACTTTACCAGCAGGATCAAAAGTTGTGAACCAATCAATAGTACTCGCTGGAAAAACCAATAAAACTACCAATAGACCAGTGCAGATTGTCAAATTATTTGTCAGTGATGGTAGCAGTAATTTCACTGACGCACAACTGCTGGCAAAAACAGCAGATCTAGAATTAGAATTCAATGCAACCGTTGAAACTGTGCCTGTTTACACAGAGGCTAATCAGGCATTTACTTTAGCAGATGGCACAGCATTATCTACCAATGCCGCTGGTCCTACGCTATTTCAATTTTAAATTACTACACATAAATACGTAAACAAAAGGAAATGCATCCGGTGAGTGCAAGAAGGCCGGGCACAGAACTAGATTATGGCAGATAAAACACCGGTACGAGTAGTCTTTAATGGATCTAATGTTGCCACGGGTATGGCTGAATTCCAATCGGGAGACACAGTACCTATAGCAAACGGTGGTACAGGTCTAAGTTCAATAGGATCAGCAGGACAGATAATAAAAGTTAATGCGGCAGGAAATGCTCTTGAATTCGGTGCTGAAGGTGACCTTTCAATTACTAATTTAGTAGCACCAACAAACGCAGACCTTAATTTAAGAACATCAGGCACAGGTGGCATCATACTTAACGACATCACCATTAGTGATAATGCAATATCAACTAATAGATCAAACGACGACTTCAAGATAAACGCCAGCGGAACTGGAACTGTAAACCTCGAGAATTTAAAAGTGGGCACAAGTGGTGCCACAGTGACAGCAATATTAGATGAAGACAACATGTCTTCAAACAGTGCCACTTCATTGGCAACACAACAATCTATCAAGGCCTATGTTGACACCGAGATATCGGCAGTAAGCACAACATCTATAGCAACAGGCAATAGTAATGTAACCGTAGTTGACTCAGGCACAGGAAATGTTACCATAGAAGTAGACGGCACTGACAGAATTACGACCGTGGCGGCGACAACCACTACAGCAACAGGTCACAGTCTTGTAATAGGTGCGGGAAGCACTAGTGCGGCAGGTCAGATTAAATTTTTAGAGGGAACGGATAACGGTACCAACGGAGCGACCTTAATTGGTCCAGCGGCAACGGCAGACGTTACAGTTACACTACCAGCGGCGACTGACACACTAGTAGGTAAAGCAACAACAGACACATTTACAAACAAGACCATAGATGCAAATGGCACAGGAAATTCCATAACAAATCTTGAAGTGGCGGATCTAGCATCTGGTGTTTTAGACACAGACATTACCAGCGTGTCAGCATCCGACAACACTTTGGCATCTGCCAAAGCAATCAAAACATATGTNGATGCACAGGTGACAGCCGCAGATCTAGATTTCACAGCAGACGACTCGACTACAAATGCGATTGATCTTGATTCAGAAGTGATGCAGTTCTCTGGAGGCACTGGTATCACTACAAGTGCAACAGGAAATACAGTTACAACAGCAATCGACGGAACAGTTGCCACACTTACCGGATCACAAACACTAACAAACAAAACATTAACTAATCCTATTCTATCTCCCACTGCTACAACAGGCGGTAAGGTTGAGTTTTTAGAAGGAACAAACAACGGCACNAACAAAGCAACACTGATAGGTCCAGCGGCAACGGCGGACGTTACAGTTACATTGCCAGCCGCAACTGATACGTTGGTAGGTAAAGCAACGACAGATACATTTACAAATAAAAGTATAGATTTTGACAATAACACAATCACCAATATTGAAGTAGACAATTTAAAGTCAGGTGTGTTGGACACAGACATCAGTTCGGTTGCTGGAACCGACACAACTTTGGCTTCAGCGAAAGCAATCAAGACATACGTTGATGCACAGGTAACTTTACAGGATCTAGACGTCCAAGGTGATTCGGGCACAATCGATATTGACCTAGATTCAGAGACATTAGACATAGCGGGTGGCACAAACATCACAACAGCAGGATCAGGCACTACACTAACCGTGAACCTAGACACAGCACTTACAGGGTTGACTTCAGTGGCCGTAGACAACATAACAATATCGGACAACATCATCACAACAAATGCATCAAATGCCAATTTAGAGTTAAGTGCTAACGGTACTGGTGTGGTTACAATAGACGGTGGTATAGACATTGGTGATGCAAACATCAGTTTCGGCACAGCCACTACCAGTTCATCTAGTGCGGCAAACATGGATACATTTACAGCGGCAACATTCAGGAGTGCAAAATACCAGGTTTCAATAGTTGATTCTACAAACACAAGATTTGGAATATACGAAATATTTGTCACACACGACGGATCATCTGCGTACATCAATGCACAAGGTATCAGTGACACCAGCCTTGATCTGGCAACATTCACAGCGGACATAGACAGTGGTTCCGTAAGGGTAAGGGTGGTTCCGATATCAGACGCATCAACTGTTTTCAAGTTTGTGAGAACAGTCTTTGCCGTATAAAGCATAATAGCATCTTCACTAAATATTAGTAAATGGCACAGGAAACTATTAACATAGGGGCACAGGCGGACGATGGTACAGGTGATACTATCAGACGTGCCGGCATCAAGCTCAACACTAACTTCACTGAATTGTTCGCACGTGGATCAGTGGCATCAGACATCAATGTCATACAGAATAACATAAGCACAACGGCATCAAACGCCGACATTGTTATCAAACCATCTGGCACAGGAAATGTTGTATTTCCAGCAATAACCATAGAAGATAACAATATAAACGCCACCAGATCAAACGATGATCTTAAAATCATGGCCAATGGAGCAGGTAAGGTTGTCATAGACGGGGTAGGATTCGCAGGAACTTCAATAGTGGCCACAGACTCCAGCACAGTCAACATAAACGAGAACTTGGTTGTGGATGGATCAATCAACACCGGAGCCGCTACTTTAGATTCTGCAGTAACCATCAACTCGACGCTGGGAGTAGATGGTGCCAGCACACTTTCAACCCTTACAGTAACTAGTGCACCATCCTTCGTTGGACCAGTTACCATAGATAATTTAAGTTTCAATGACAACATCATAGCCACTGCCTCCAATGCAGATCTAATTCTTACACCAGGTGGAACAGGTTCTGTGGTCTTACCCGGCATCACAATAGATGATAACAGTGTTACAGGCACAAGATCAAATGAGGATCTGAACATAACTGCGAGTGGTTCGGGAGACGTATTATTGGGACCGATCAGAATAAACGGAACAACTTTAGACAGTTCAGACTCAACCACAATAAACATCAATGAAGCAGTCATAGTTGACGGGACAATAACTGCAAACGCACCAACGTTTAATGGTGCGGTTGTTGCCAATTCAACACTGGATGTAACAAGTGGTACAACACTATCAACCCTGACTGTGTCGGGTGCGTCATCTTTCGCAGGCACTACGACGATAGATAACCTCACTTTCAATGACAACATCATCGGAACAAGTTCAAACGCTGATTTGAACCTTACACCAGGAGGAACGGGTGTGGTCAACGTCAGTAATCTTACCATAGACTCCAGCATCAATCTCACAGACAATGCCATAAAGGTCACGAGGTCAAACGATGATTTTGTTCTTTCAGCAAATGGCACAGGTTCGGTTCAAGTATCAAAAATTGATATGAACCAAGGAACTGTGGACAATGTTGTTATTGGTGGTACAACACCAGCGGCAGGAACTTTCACTACCTTAGCATTTACGGGCACATCGATCGTGGCGGACGGTGTAACAATTAAAGATAACACCATCACCGCAAACAGATCAAATGACAATGTCGAATTTAGAGCAAATGGCTCAGGATATGTCAATATCAACGGCGTTCTCAACTTACCCAACTCAGACGGAAACACAGGACAACTACTTCGTACCGACGGAAGCGGTCAGTTGTCGTGGTTCACCGCTCCTTTATTGCTAGGACAGTCGGATATACAAGACGCAAGGAACACAATTGGATTTTCATCGTCAACAGATTTAAATGCAAACGAGGCGGTTGGTGCTCACGAAAACATCATTGCAGGCACTGACAGTGTGATCGACGATTTCCCTCAGTCCAAGTATGACAGTGCATGGTACTTGATGTTGCAGAGATACGATTCTGCTGACAGTTCGATAGAGTACGCAGGATTTAAAACATCAGTTGCACAAGGAACTGCAGATGGTAGCACATTCGAGGCCGACAATTTAACATCACAGATAATAAAGACAAACGGTGATGATGGAATCATGCAAGTGTCATCAGATGTAAGGAGTGCAACAAGTTCCATCAGGCTCCTAGGGCAGGCCGGCACACTTGCAGACAGTTCTACTTCGTCACTATTCAACTCAGTTACTTTTTTCAGAATCGGACTAGGAGATAATGACTCTTCAGGATTCACAGACGGAAATGTGGCAACAAAAGTTACAGCAGACCTTGACAGTGCGACTGCAACACTCGACACCTTTGCCCACGCAAGTTTCAGGGGAGCGAAATATTATGTTTCTGTAAACAACACAACTACCAATGAAGTGATGAACGCTGAAGTTATCGTAGTTCATAACGGATCCAGTGCTACTATACAGACATACAACCAGTTTTCAACAAATAGCGGCAACGATGCACTGGCAACCTTTACTGCCGACATTAATGGCAGTAACGTAAGGTTAAGAGGTGCCAACGGAACCGCTGGAACATGTAGGGTCACAATGTATAGGATATTGTTAGCCGACAATGAGTCAGGTTCAAGTGGCACGTACCAAAGTGTTATTGCGGCACAGACAGTAAGCAATACCGCAGTCACTACAATTGACACAAACACGTTCAGGGGGACAGCAAGTCCAGACATGAGTTCTCAGAAAATTGCTAGTCAATTTGCAAAAACAAGTTTTGACAGTGTGTTCTATCACATGTTGCAAAAAGATGTAACGAACAATGAATTTGTTATGAACAAGTTAAGTTTAAATCATGGTATCAGTTCCGATGGTAGCACAGAAGTGGCAGGTGTCACAGACAGTCATGTCATAAAATCAGGAGAAATGAACGACATCTCTGCCTTTGATGCAGGTTTCACCGGATCAAATGTAAATTTATTAGCAACAGGCCAGAATGATGGTTCAACCACAATCCAAAACTCATTGGCCTACTATGGTATCGGACTTGGTCCAAACACTCCAACTGCAACATCAGGAAACATAGGAACACACGCAGGTGTTACCGCGGGAGGTAACAGTGAAACAGTGATAGATCATGTCATTGCAGAAGGTACAACACAGGCAAGTTTTGCCGCCGAAAGAACAGCCGCAGAATTTACTGCGAGTCAATTCAACGGTGCATTGTATCATGTCGTTACTAGAGACACGGTGAACGGCAGTTTTGAGACACAGAAAATTTCAGTATTGCACAATTTCAATGATGGTTTCGTTACTTCATCAGCAGTAACAAGAACAGATAGTGGCGACAATCATCCAACATTCAATGCTGACATGGTCACGGCAGACGACAGTGCATCCAAGATAAGATTAAGAATGACAGACGGTGATGGTTCATCTGTAACACCAGCGAACACAATGGGGTACTACAGGGTGGGAATTGGCGACGATGACTCCACAGGATACTTGGGCGAACTAGGGTTAGTGCATGACATCATGCATGTGTCGATCATAGACAGCACCGTGGTAACTCTTGATCAGTTTACA
The DNA here is from genome assembly GCA_002683585.1 of Cryomorphaceae bacterium. Next base: position 434 of record NYTQ01000029.1, on the reverse strand, counting down.
AAGGCTCCACACGCCGCGGCAAAATATTTTATAAATGTTAAGAATCAAGCAACAGGGGAGACCAGTAACATAGAAGCACTGGTCACGCATGACAACACCAATGCCTACATAACGTCATACAACGAGCACTTCTCAGGCAACAACAGCCTCATCACATTGACCGCAAACATAGATGGTTCCACTGTTAGGTTGAGAGCTTCTGCAACGTCAGGTGCCAGCACAAAGGTCATTGTAAACAGGATTGTGGCATTCGCTGACACAGAAGCAGACGAGGCAACCACTGACAGCACAAGGAAAGTGATAGGTAACGTCACGACATCCAGTACAGCAACAACTTTTGACACTTTCCAATCAAGTGACACGGATGCTGTACATTATGTGGTGTGCGGACAGAACGGTGCAGATGAGAAATTTATATGTGAGGCCACTGTTGT
>NYTQ01000028.1 GCA_002683585.1 Cryomorphaceae bacterium | reverse complement strand
TGATGAGATGAATGTATTTGACTCCCAATGGCAAAGAGATATATCGGAGAAGTTAAGCGATGTGTCTTCAGGTTTATCAAAATTAATTTCAAGTGTCGATTCTATGAATAGAAATATTACTAAAGCAATAAATGAATTGACCTACATCACAGATTCGAATTTTAAATCACTTAACTCATCGATCTCCTCTGAACTAAATAGCATTAACTCCTCAATAAAGTTTAATAACTTATTGACTTTAGTTCAAAATTATCAGTCTTATAAAATAAATAAAAAGCTCGGTTAGGATTAAAAATAAGGGACAACCAATCGCTCAGTTGCCCCTATTTTGTGCTGATATATCTGGTGTTTTTATATATTTAATGGTACAACCCCGTTTATTTTGCTTGAAGATCTCACCTCTATTATTGATTATGTACTTCCGATGCTTACTGTAGCAATTGTAATGTTTATTTTATATCGTCGGCTTAGGAATGNNCATATGTTCATTAGAGCTCAGGCCGTAGTATTCAAGTTTAGTGCAAAGCTGCTCAGGGCAATAATCGCTGTCAATAAGCAGCATGAGGAAGATATGAAAGATCCCGAATTACGTAATCGGTTTTATATATCTAAAGAAAACGATCTGAAACAAAAAGCGTGGCTAAAAAAGATTGACGATTTNGTGAAGGCGCAAGACTTAAAGAAATCAAAAGNAGAAGGGGAGAAGAAGCAATAAATGAGGTCTAGGCATGTCCTTTTATTATTCCTCGGTGGTTCCATTAAGCGCTGCAGCTAGCTTATTAAATACCGNCTGCGNCTCCTTTATTTGCGAGATGCCATCTTGTATTTTTTTTACCTGTATTTGGGTCTTTGTGTTTTCACCTGTCCATATTTCATCCCTTTGATGCATCAGTTTTTGGTTCGTNAAAAGCTGTGTTAAAGATTTTGTGATTTCACCNTGTGTACGATCACTTTCAGCCAANAATTCGTCCATCTGGTTAAGGGCATTCCTTTTTTGCCTGTAAGTGCTGTCAGGAATACTATTTTTAGCATTATCNAAATCTCTTCTGTAGCGTGTTATTTTTATTCTTGCACTTTCTGAGGAGGTGCGGAGCTGAGAAATATTAGTTTCAATATTCGTTTTTAATTCAGTCTTGTTTAGGAGCTTAAATTGGCTATTAGAAATTGCATTTCCTAGCGCATTGGATGCCGATACGTATTTCGGGTTTAACTGATCAATTTCTGCGCTGATGNTTTTCATGNTGCTCTTTATTGTCTTGAATTCTTTCCACGTGTCCTCATTAGATTTTATTTCTTTTTTNCCTTTAGCAAGGGTCTCAAAATTGAGTTGCAATGCTTTTATTTCATCTGTTTTTAAACGCAGTGNATTGTATTTGTTCTTCATATCGTTTTTGTGGCCTGTAATTGATTTAAAGGGTTCTAAATCTTTATTTACAATGTATCCCTCCAGCCATTGATAGGCATCTAATTTATCTCTATAGTCTTTGTTTGTTGAGGATTGGTTTTCTTTTGCAATATTTACATTGGAGACAATGGTTTTGCGGACATCCTCTGTTTTGTAATAAACAACACAGGATGAAAGAAACAACATGGGAATTACAAGGGGCAAAATCTTTTTCATAAACCTTAAAGTACGAAAAAGGCATTATATCTGATGGTACGGACTATTTTGTTTTGAATAAGTCTTATGAAATTCAATTATTTGGTCATCAAAAAGGGGCACGAAGCCCCTTTTAAAATTATTGTTTATCAGGGATTATTTACCTCCCATCATTTGTGCAACCACCTCTTCTGGTAATATTTGCATCATTGTTGCACCGAAATCTGCATAATGTGTAAGGGTTGTCATCAAACCTTCATCATTGAAATCTGCACTTCCGTAGACNTTACAGTCTAGATTCTTTTCTCCAGAGGCGAAATTCCAAGTACCATAGTATCTAACCGAACCGTCCATAGCTAGTGTTGTTGTGTCAACTCCAGGAAGGAATATGGCTTGTTTTAATGTAGGTTTCATTATACTCATCATTGCTTCATTATTTGCTTTCCACTCCTCTTTCGTACGATCAGGTTCACCAAGACCTGTTCCTCTTTCCATGAAGTCATCAGCCATCAAGTCTAAAGCACCTTCAAGGTCTTGCTCCCCCCATGCTTTGCAGAGCTTTTCGAAGCTTGCCACATTGGCTTCATATGTTGCTTTTATGTCTGTATTTTCGTTTGATGTCTCAGCATTTGTTGTTGCGTTCTCATTTCCTGTTGCTGACTTGTCGTTACAAGAAACAATCAGACCACCTAGAAGTAGTGTAAAAAAAATCTTTTTCATTTGTAATGGTTTTATATTTAAAAATTTGATTNAAGCGTCAATATGACACCTTTAATTGCGGTACAAATATAAAACATCATTNANATGTCTTTGTAATGNAAAGAAAAAAAAATCATACCTAAAACAGGGTATATTGCATTTTACGATATTCCTTTTTTACCCTAAAATGGGTTGGTTGCCCATACGTTTAGCTCATTGATGAACCCTCTGTCATCCATTTCAATGGCGGACGTAATAGCATGCGAGATTTCTTTCGATGTCAACTTATTGTGTACTTCATCTCTTTCAATCCTATCTGGGCTTCCGAATGCTGTAGTCACNTCACTTGGGTTGATTTGACAAACCCTAATNTTGTATGGGCGTAATTCAGCNTGCCAGCATTGTGTAAGGCAACGTACGGCGAATTTAGATGAAGCGTAAATACTACCTGTTTGATATCCTTTTAAGCTTGCTGTGGAGCCAATATTTATGATTGTTCCCCCTTGATTCTTTTTCATTATAGGTACCATTTGCTTTGTAAATAAGGCGAGTCCNAATACATTTACATTGAATACTTTCATGAAGCTTTCAATNCTCAGNTCTTCAATGGATTTTCGCTCCCCAATTCCCGCATTATTTATCAAAACATCAAGTTTCCCATTGAGCAAAGCCAAGCATTTTTTTGCATTCTGTTCAATATTCGAGGTGTCTCCAATGTCAAATGCGATAGTGTGGCATTTGATATCCATAAAAGCCTCGTCGAGCCGTTCTTGAGACCTTCCTGTTATAAGCACCACTGCTCCCTTTTTAATTAGGTTTATTGCCGTTTCCTTGCCAATACCAAGGCTTCCTCCTGTAACAATTATGTGCTTTCCTTTTACGTTCATTGGGTTAGTTTTAAAGGAATGGAAGGTACTTAAATTCTTTCGTTAAGCAAGAATAAAGTACTTCTTAATTTATTCGGAAACAGTATCTAATTGCTCCGCAAAGCGTCTCATGTATTTGCTTACATGAGCAGGGTTATTTCTTTCCATATATCTGCTTTCTATTGGGAACGTTCTTGTGATTTTCGGATCAGATAGGTTTTCGAGGTGAAGCACATCTTCATGAGACAGACCATGTTCCTCTAATTCCTGAAAAAGGTCATCAATGAACTTGTGTGTACCTTTGCAATAAGCATCAGCATATTCAGTCCATTCATCAAGATGCCCATTGACCATTTCGACAACTTCTGTTTGTGTTTTATCCATCAAGTTTTGGACTAAACAACCAGCATTACACCGTGCCATATGCCCCCATTCATATTCGCATCCATTGTCTAAATCTTTTGCGGTTTGTCTGAGTGCCTTGATTAATCTTTTCTTCTTCATTTGCTGNACTTGTTCCTTAATGTNTCTATCAATACAAAAATATCAATCAAAAGTTTACTTTTCATACCTTCATTATGGTATTCTACTTTTGTATACAATTATATTTAGGAAGGGTTAGAACTTTTTTGGATTGAAAGTAACACATATAACTTATCTGATTGGCAAATTTATACCCCCAAATAGTTGATAAATTCAAAGATTTTCAAGATTTTTAGGTTCTAAATTATAGCAAAATGAAATACACTTGTCTTAGTCTCATGCTTTTTTGTATGAGTTTCCTTACTTTTTCTCAAAATTTTAATTCCGACTACCAAGATGGTAAAATAATCTTTCAAGTCCCAGTCGGTGGGCACATGTTTAAAACCTTTCAGGGTAAACTTCAACCCGATGATAATCCATTTTTAGCGGACGATTTTCAAGAGTTTGGTATTTTCGAGGTCGTTCAATTACACCCAGACATCAAGGATGAAAAATTAGTTCGTACATACGAAATACGTTTCTCTGAAATTGAAAAAACGGACATACTCATTGGTCGTGTCAAATCAGAAATCGAGGTGGTTTATGCCGAAAAGAAAGAACTACACAAAACTTGCTTAACACCTAATGATCCTTATTTCACTAACTCATTTAACAATGGTATGTGGTGTTTATTTCAAGTCAATGCACCTCAAGCATGGGATATTTCTACGGGAGACGCAAATATTGTGGTTGCTGTTACAGATAATGCGATTCAAGTCAATCATCCGGATCTTGTGAATAAGATTGTTCCCGGTCGCGATGTTGTCGATAATGACAATGATCCATCTCCTTGCGGGGGTAATGACGGTTTTCACGGTTCTCACGTTTCCGGAACAGTTGGCGCCGAGACCAATAATAACCTTGGTGTGGCATCTATCGGATATAACATCAGTGTAATGCCTATTAAAATCGGAAACTGTTCAACAGGTGCACTCACTGGTGGATATGACGGAATTATTTGGGCTGCCGACAACGGTGCAGATGCCATTAACATGTCATGGGGAGGCGGGGGCGTCTCCACTTACGGTCAAAATGTTTGTAACTATGCCTGGAATGCAGGTGTTATATTAATTGCTGCTGCGGGGAATGACAATTCTAGTCAACAATTTTATCCTGCTGCTTATAACAACGTTGTGAGTGTTGCTGCTACCACAAATGGTGATGCCAAGTCAAGTTTTTCTCAATATGGAACATGGATTGATGTTTCAGCACCAGGTTCTCAGATTTTAAGTACAAATGAAGGGACATCTTATCAGTTCTCTCAAGGAACTTCGATGGCCTCTCCTATGGTTGCTGGGTTGGTTGGTTTGATGATTTCTCATGCACCATCTGCAACGCCTCAAGATATTGTAGATTGTCTACTTTCATCNGCAGACAATATTGAATCCGCAAATCCTAACTATCAAGGTCAGCTTGGTTCAGGAAGAATTAACGCGGAAGAAGCACTTATTTGCCTAAATGCNTTTACTTTCAGTTTAGACGCAGGTATTACATCCATACTNAGCCCACAGGGTCAGCTTTGTNCCTCAACAGTCTCACCCGAATTTGAGCTGAGAAATTACGGTAGTCAAAATTTAACNTCGGTAACCATTTCTTATCAATATGATGGTTCTGCTGCAGGAGCCCAAACCATTAATTGGACCGGTAACTTGCCGCAAGGAGGAGTAGAAATGGTTTCCTTACCCACTCAAACTTTAAGTGCGGGACCGCATGAATTGTTTGTTTCTTGTTCGGAACCAAATGGAAATACCGACCAAAACAATTCTAATAACAATCAAACAGCAACGTTTACAGTNGTTGCTTCGGGGCAAGCGGTGAANGTCGAAATTGTTACTGACTGCTACGGTTCTGAGATTGAATGGAATATAACCGAAGATGGGGGAACGGCAGTTCTTGCNTCCGGTGGACCNTATCCCGATGTAACAGGAGGAGAGACTTATCAAAACGAGGTGTGTCTTGCAACNGGTTTGTGCTATGTGTTTACAATTACTGACACCTATGGTGATGGTTTGTATGGCAGTCAATGGACATGCACGGTGGATGGTTCTTACAGTATTACGGAGGCCAATGGTAATACATTAGCTACAATCCAAGCTGCGAATTCGGACTTTGGATATGAGGAGGTAAATCCTTTCTGTGTTTCCTCGAATGTTTCCTATGATGTTGGTATNAATCAAATTAGTTACCCATATGGTACAATTTGTAATCCTGCTGTTGAGGCTCAGATTGAAATATTTAATTACGGTTCAGAAGCTTTTTCTTCCGTAGATATCGCATATGATTTTGGAACAGGTACACAAAATACTACCTATAACGGCACCCTTGCACCTGGTGCTTCTGCAATGCTCACGCTTCCTGCAGTTACTTTAGGTGGAGGTGCTAGTACCTTGAATGTCACTGTTGATAATCCTGACGGAAATGCTGATGGAAATGCGGCGAACAATGCTATGAGCTCTGAATTATATGTTTATGACAGCTATCAAGGTCTGCCGTTTACCGAGGACTTTGAAAGCAATAGTTTTGCCTCTAATAATTGGTACATGACAAATAGCGACAATGACATTACTTGGGAAATTGTGACTGTTGATGGTACTACTCCAGGTAATAAAGCAGCAAAAATTGATTTTTACAATTATTCCAATGGTGGTCAGCGAGATGGTTTTCAGACAGCTCCATTTGACTTTGGTCTTTTCACCAATATTGAAATGACCTTTGAGCATGCCTTCCGTCGTTATAATCAAGAATCAAGAGATTCTTTAGCGATTCTTATTTCGACGGACTGTGGTGCCAGTTTTTCTAATATTGGAAGCTACGCCGAAGATGGAACAGGATCTTTTGCAACTGCCTACACGTCACCAACTGAGTTCGTTCCTGCGCCAGGTGATTGGTGTATGGGAGAGGTAGGAGCAGATTGTTTTACAATTGACCTCAATGCATACTCGGGGATGAGTGGTGTTGTGATTCGATTTGAATCTGTAAACAATGGTATTGCTGGTAACAATCTGTTTATTGACAACATTAATATTACGGGTGACCAATCTTCAAGCCCCCCAACGGCAAACTTTAATGCACAAAGTAATGTTTGTCTAGGCGATTTTATTCAGTTTACGAATAGCTCACTTGGAGGTTCTAACTACGATTGGAGCTTTGGAGACGGTTCATCAAGCANTATTATGAATCCAACGCATGAATATACGAGTGTTGGTACCTATAACGTACAGCTTACCGTTACNAATGCTTTTGGTTCTGATACTTTTTCTCAAACGGTTGTTGTAAGTGCTATTCCTACTGTAGAGATAAGTTCACCAATTACAAGTGCATGTAATACGGATGGGGGATTCAGTATTAGCGGAAGCCCTTCGGGAGGTGCATTTTCAGGCCCTGGAATNAACGGTAACGTTTTCTCCCCATCAATTGCTGGTGCTGGAACACATACGATTACGTACACATACACTGATAACAATGGTTGTGCTGCGAGTGATTTCTTAACGATCCTTGTTGACAATTGTGTCAGCCTGTTGCCTAACGAGTTGCAAAGTCTAATGCTATATCCAAACCCTAATAAAGGAAGTTTCTTTATTTCGGGCTTACCGGAAAGCGGTAGTATTTCNGTTTACTCAGTTGAAGGAAGGATGATTTCAGAATTTGAAATCAAGGAAGAATCTCAATCCATTCGTCTTTCTTCTCCTGCTCCTGGAGCATACCGTATTATTATTCGCACAGAATTTGGCGAAAGGGTTCTAAAAATGATTGTTTCATAATCGAAACTAGAATGAAATTAAAAGAGGCGAAAGCCTCTTTTTTTTGTCCAAATATTATGGTTTGTAGAGTTTCTTTCGATAGATAATTCCGTTGATGTNTGTGNCCATAGCTAAATATATACCTGATGGTTTAGTACAATTAAATTTTTTACAATCGATTAAGTTTTCTTGTTGCAATTCTAGCGCTAAAACTTTCGTCCCCTGCAAGTCATATAGATTCAGTGTCCTAAAATTATTTAAAGAGGAACATATCTCAATATGATCAGCAGTAAGTTTGATATCTAACTCGTTATTGCTTTCATCTAAACCGGTTGAGATAACATTTTGGATGGAAACATTTACTTGCTGTGAACATCCGTAAGCATCCGTAACCAATACTTCATACGAGCCTGCGATTAGCCCTTCAATAAATGATTCGACTGTATCTCCCTCGAGTATATATGTATAAGGTGGTGTGCCACCAAAAACAAAAATCGAAATGCTTCCTAGGTCATTGTTGGTTTGCCCTGTCGTTAAGCATTGGACATTCATTACGTCTGGGCTATTTATTGAAAATTCAGATGTGTACGTGCACATGTTATTGGTAATAAACGTGTACCAGTGGTTTGAAGCCTCAAATAGGCTATCTGCATTCAGTCCTATATCTCCATTTGACCAATAAACTGAATCAATAAGAGATGGATCAGCAAATATTAGCGACGCAGTTGCCGAGGACGGATTTTCACAGGAGACCTCATCTGCTATTAACTGAAATAATGGTGCTGTCTCTAATTCGATAACAAGATCATTAGACCTGTAAATAGTATCTCCAGCTGCATTAAACGCCTCAAAATAATATGTGCCTGGGCTAGTAATAAGTAGAGATGAGTCTTCAGAACCTGTACTCCAGTGGTAATTTTCATAATTACTGAGCGCTATCATCAAGCTATCACCACTACATAATAATAGAGAATCGACTCCCTCCATTAGCTCAAAATGTATGGTTGTATATAACTCTTCATAAATATTGATTGACTGATTTACAGGAACCTGGTATCTTTTAGCCGTTAGGCCACTCGGAAAATATACATGAATAGAATCTATAACCTGGTTATTTCCTACACCAAATATTTTATGCTGTGAATTTTGTGCAAAAAGTTGCTCTCCACAAAAAACAGTTTGTAGTTGTTGTGTGCCATTTGTGAAAAGTCTGATCTCCGCGCCAATAGCCATACGGTTAGATAATAAACCAACAGGAGTAATCTTGATGTAGTTGTTATTATTGCCTTGGTTCAATAAAATATCTGGGGGGGAGTCCATGTTTAGCACGGCTATATCATAGAATCCATCATTGTCGATATCTCCCTTTACCGGGCAGAATGAAACTGCAGGTATGTTCCCATTAATCGAGTCGTTGATTTTGGTAAAGCCGGTACCATTATTATTTTGATAGAGGATAGAATTGGTATATCCTCCCTGGTTATTGGATGAATTCCCAGTCGCGATATATAGATCTTCATACATATCATTGTTGTAATCGATCCACAAAGCTCCCCATCCAAAGTCATTGACTGCCATATTGTATTCATTGGCCTTGTCTAAAAATGAATTTCCATTTTCATTTTCAAATAACTTGTAATGGAATGGTCCTTCACCCGAGAATATTGAATCTACACCAAAATCAGTTAAAAAAACATCTTGAAATCCATCATTATTATAATCTGAAATTGAGGATGACATAGGGTTTTGTCCTTGATTTGAAATGCCTAAAGAGACTGCCACATTGGTAAAAGATCCATTTCCTATATTGTTGTACAAGGCATCATTACCTGTATTTCGGTCGTTAATAACATGTAGATCCATCAAATGGTCATTATTAAAATCAAACCATACTCCCATAAAACTCGGTTGGGCTCCATTATCGATTCCAAGTTCAATCGCTTTTTCAATAAAGGTTCCATTACCTTGGTTCTCGAAGAACATATTTCTGCCTGCACCACTTGGATCAGAATAATCTGCAAGATAGATGTCTAAATCATTGTCAAGATCGTAATCGATAAAACTGAAACCATGTGGGCGACTTACTGATGGATAAACGCCTGATGAAACACTTACATCAGTAAAGTTAAAATCTCCGTCGTTGTTGTATATCCGCAGGCCGTCCTCGTCATAGGTTATACACAAATCCAAGTCTCCGTCGTTGTCGTAGTCAACCCACATGAGCTGTCGGATGTCACCATCGCTGCGTAATAGTGAAGCTATTTTATGAAATTGTCCGTTGAAATTTTTATAGAATATAATTGAGTCATTGTGCATTGGGTAGGTCAAATCATCCCATCCATCTTCATCAAAATCATAAAAAGTCATTCCATTTGCATTTGACATGGCGAAATCCTGAAACTCAGTGATGTTTTGCTCCATGGTAACGTGAATAAGTTCTTGTCCAAATGCGAGCTTTGTTACTAGCAAAATAATTATTAAAATCACTTTATTCATCATAATACAACTAGTCTAAAGGATTTTTGATTTAGGTGCACAAAGTAAATGCCAGACGGGACATTTATCGGTTCAGAGCTCCATAACTGTCCCATCTTTTCCATGTTGAGGGTCTTTATGAATTTCCCTTCAGCCGAGACTAAGTCACAATTCTTAAGTAACGAGTGCTCCGCAATATTTTTTAAATGCATTTTTGTTCCTTGCGCAAGTAGGTTTGGATATAGTTGAATTTCATCTGTATTTATAATCTCCAAATCGAGTGCGCCTTGAATGGTAAGTAAATCATTTAAGGTCAACACGTTTAAAAGGTTTCCGGCAAGATCAGTAGCGTCTGTTATGTTTAAATCATAAAGATTAGGTTCGTCTCCTGTAGAAAGTAGCTCATAAGATACACTTAGAGAATCATTATCAAGCCAGACAAGGTTGGTCTGTTGCATTATAACTGATGGTGATAGTGCTGGGAAGAAATTAAATTGAGGCGCTTCGTTTTGATTCATTTCCTCATCGAAGAGTACTTGGAAAAGTAATAAGTTATCATTTAGGTTCAATTCACTTGTATTGCTCTCGAAGTCTATAATTGACGGGTTTTTGGTGTCGAGGGAGATAAATGATGGTGCTGTATATGGTTCCTGTGAATTGTGTGCAAAATCTTCAGCATATAAAACTTCAAGGTTAATATCCTCAACTTCTACATTCTCATCATTTATTTGAAAATTAGCACGATAAATAAAAGAGTCTAGGAAAAAGCTTTCATTTACATTGTATTGTATAGAATTATTAAGGGCTATATCATTTTCATGAAAGACCAGCGGCTTCATTTCCGTATTCATAGGTTCGTTAAAAACTACATCCACGTAATAATTTCCATTCCCGATTAAGCTATCCGAAATAATGGTGGATGGACTGCTGCTGGAGAGCACCTCTGGACTATTCATATCTGAGCTCATCACTGAAAGATATATACTATCTCTTACTAGGTTTCCATTGTTGTCTTTTGCATTTACACATACCAAATCTAGATTGAGTAGGTCATTATTATTTGGAAGCACCCATATCTCTGCGGACAATGAATTTGAATCAACCCAAAATGTTTCAAATACATTCATTAAAAGACTTGAATATATATTGTTGTTATTTAAAAAACCTATTTCCGGAATAAAGGAGACATCCATAGATTCATTAAAATCAATTAATGTGGAAAATTGAGGGGAGTCATTAGGGCTGTCAAGATTAATGATCGTCTCAGTGCTGGAGAAGTTATCAATAAACGGATTTTTAGTATCTATACTGAGCTTGTCTGGATGAAACGGATTAGTCAGCGGATTACCATGTATATCTTTAATTAAGTCAATATTTAGGTCTATTGATTCGACATCCTCATTAAAATCATTCACGTTTAATATGGCATTAAAAGAAACCGGGCTGAACCATCCTGAGCTATTATTATCCATTGCAATACTTTCATTATTGTATCCTATTCCCGAAAAGGAAATAGTAGGTTGATTGCTCA
>NYTQ01000027.1 GCA_002683585.1 Cryomorphaceae bacterium | reverse complement strand
CACCAACCTGCCCAAGCAGTAACGTTTTTATTGGCCCTAGTAGTACCAGTCTTATATAAAGCTGGTGATATAAGTTGCGCATCTTTCTTTCCTTTTAAAGGTTGTCCTGCTAGTTTATATAGGAACTTTTCAAAGCTCGTCCATTCACCGAAGTCAAACCTCTTATGAGTCTTGTTGTCAAACTGACTATTAAATACTGTTACCGTATAATACATTATGCAAAGAAATCCTCCAATGTAGCGACCGGCTCGTCTGACCAACCTACGGCATCGAGGATTGGGCGGAGCGGTTCAATAAAAGTCTTATCAAACATTATACCATAGTCTATATAGGTTTGTAAACCAATTTCTTTCGGTAAAATGCCAGGAAATGCAATAACATTTTCTCTGATAGGATTAGGAGTCTTGAGGTAACAGAACTTAATCTTTTCACCATTCTTAATTGTTTCATATTTACGACCAAGCGAGTTTTGCTTGATAGCATTATTATATAGTAATGAGCCACGGACATGTATTGGGCAGCCTTTACTATATATGTTCTTACGGTCTTTCCATTTATCGATCTGAGTAACTCCACGAGGAAAGGAGATGTTTTCTGGTGGGAGTGATGAGAACTCATTACGGAAATTACGGATAAATTCTTGTACGTCAGATTCAGAACCTTCGATAATAACCTTAAAGATGTCTTTGAACTTGTTACGGACAACTTCCGGTGTAGATGACTTGATAGCTTCGATACCCATCATCTTAAGTTTTGGTGTGGCGTACTGTACACCTTCGGAGTTATGTACGTTGAGGATGTATCGTTTCTTTGCTGTCCATATACCACGATCGGCAATAACCTCACGATCCATTTCCATACGAGAGGTGTAGCCATTCATCATATGGAAGAATTCTTTATAGGTTTTATCAAGGACAGGTTTAAAATGATCTGAACAGATTTTATCGAGGAACTTGACTGGATCCTTTGGCGCAAACTTGTTTACAACTGGACCCATGTTAATATAAACTGAATCCGTATCAATTGCAATAACATAGTCTTTGTTGCTACCAAGTAGCTTTTGCATTTCTTTGTTGATTGCCTGTTCAGCCCAACGGATAACTGTTTGGCCAGTAAGTGTAACTGATTCAGCCAGAGCGTTATCAAAATACTTGAAGTATTTGTTAGCCAATGCACCATACAATGAGTTGAGCAGGATTTTAATTGCCATCTGGTTATTCTCAAGCTGGTTGATCGTAGATTCCAGAGCTTTGTCTTTTTCTTTCTCATACATTGATTGTGTCTTGAGCATTTTCTTTTTAATGACTGTACGTTCAGAATAGTAATCAACAATCAGTTCAGGTATGATACCTTGAGACTTTTTAGTAAATGGTACACCGGAAGCACATATGGAATAGTCTTCGCATATTTGTTTATTGCGATCATGATCTAAATAATAATCAGGTCCTTGAGGAAACCTATAGGTGTAGTCTTTATATAAAGTTTCTGGTGATATGTTTTGTTGTACAATAATATTAGGATACAGAGAATTCAAATCAAAAGATACAACCCAATCATGTGCACCAACTTGTGGATCTTTTACGTAACCACCAGCAATAGATTTACGTTCATTATCAGGATTGCCAAAGACAGCATATGGAACATTTTTAATTTGATTTATTGGTGAAACAATATTCTTACTCAGAAGCCTGCGATAGATAATAGATTCCCATATGTTTGTTACACCAAACACAGCATTTAAGTTAACACCACCTCTATACGCCATCGTTAAGGCAAGAGAGATAAGCCCCATCTTCTGGTCAATACGATCTACAAGTTGGACGTCTTTAATATTATAGTCAATAAACTTTTGGTGATCTTCTTTATATAACGTATACAGATTACCATGTTCTTCGTAAGATAACTTACGTTCACCAAGAACCACGTAACCAATATGATCAAGCTTGTATGATTCTTGATTGCCATATGAATATCCAAACTTTTGAAATAGCTCAAGGTAATCAGCTGTTTGAATACCAACCAATTCAAAAGTTAATAACTCACGCTGCATCTTTCTGACTGTACGTTCGTTGACCATGTTCCAAGGAGATAACCGGCGTGCAGCTTCTTCGGATCCGATCATGCGAATACGATTTACAAGGTATGGAATATCAAAGAAATCAGAGTTCCAGCCAGTAATAACATCAGGATAGTTCTTTGTCCAATAACCAAGAAACTTGGCGAGCATATCTTGTTCTGAGTTACAATGGTGATACTGAATCANNTCACCTTTCATATCTATCTGTGTTTTTTCATAGTCATAAGNATCGAGTCCCCATACCTGATAGATAGAGGACTTACTTGATTTCAATGCAATAGAGATGATAGGATACGCGGCTTCTTCCGGTGTAGGGAANCCGTCATCAGATGCAACCTCAATATCGAAGTTAACTACGTTGATGTGATTAACATCGAACTTAATGTCATCTGGATATAGATCTGTAATAAATTGGTGAATATAGTTTGTGGTGCCAAAGATCTTAAAGTTTTCTGTGCCTTTGTATGTTTCAACAAAGTCCTTTGCTTCAGACATTTTCCTGAAGTTTATTTCTTTTAGGTCGTGACCTTCAAAAGATTTGTACTCGCCTTTTTCTTTGACAGGTACAAATAGCTTAGGTTCAAACTTATGTTTCTTTGAAATCTGTGTACCGTTATCTGTGTATCCACGGTACAGGATAGAATTGCCATAGCGATTGATGGACGTGTAGAATGCCAAAAAATAAACCCTCCAATGTTGGATCTATTCTACCATAAAAAAGGGGGCTTGTAAACCCCCTAAATTTATTTTTTTTCTGAAACAAACTCATATAGTTTTTCTGCTTGAGCTTTAATTTCTTCTGGTGTAATTGCTTTGGGAATATACTTTTCGTATGCTTCCCTCATCTGATCAGCATTTTCCTTATGCATGTCCATCATCTGGTGTGCTAGGCTCATCTGATTTTCATATGCTTTGTCAAGCATATCTTTTGCCATGTTTAATACGTCATAGCGAATTTGAAATGGATTTGTCATGTGTGTGTTTCCTGTGTGTTGTGTTGAAAGGGGCCATTACAGCCCCTCTTGGTTTTATTTGCCGCCCTTTTTCTTTTCGTTAGGACGCTTTAGGTATGTATGATCTGGATCAATCATCTTTTCAACTTACTTATTTCTAACATACAATGTTTAGCTTCTTCGTGGAAACCAAGAGATGTTAAGTGCGCTGCTGCTCTAGCGTATCCAATGACCTCAAATGAGGTTGCAATGCTCTGCCAGATTCTCCCGATAAAAGAAGTGCCACCAAGATTAATAGTTTCATCATGATACATTATACCCAACCTCTTAGGTTAGTATTCATATCGGAATCCATACGTGCTATGGAATGGATATCGCCTCTATTAATTCCAATGTCATTTAATTCTTGATCAGTTAGTCGCCTTAGTTCTTCAATCGTTCTACGATATTGCTTGCGTTTAGTGTATGATTTAGTTATCTTCAGTAAGAAGTTGCTTAGTACCTTTGTCATTTATTTTTTCCTCGTAATGACCTATTGCGATTTTACGAGGACGCATTTCTTCTGGGATGACGTAACGCAATTTAATTGCCAGTACTCCATCCTGAATATCTGCTCCGTTTACGTGTACGTGTTCAGACAGCCTAAAGGTTCGTTTAAATTTCTTTGTTGAAATGCCACGATGGATAAATTCTCTGCCTCTAGAAACATGTTCACCTGTAACAGTCAAGGTTCTGTCTTTGACTTCTACAGATAGTTCATCCTTACTGAATCCAGCCACGGCCATTTCAATCAGATAATCTGATTCACCTTCTTTAATAATATTATGGGGTGGATAATGATCCTGTGCATGTTTGGCTGTCCATTCAAGTTCATTGAACAGATGGTCAAAACCTACAAAAGATGAACGCGGAAATAGTGAGTGTACGCCTGTCATTGTTATCTCCTTTATGTCAAGCAAGATTGTTTAGAGCCGGATTATCCGCACTCCGATTGTATTTATATAGTTATTGCTATACCGAATTTAAATAGCCGGTATTCATTTATTTCCAATATTATACTTCGGACACAGCTCCCACTGGTCCTTTTCTTTATAAGAAATTATTTTGATCTGCCTCAGAGGAGCAACGTCGAGTTCTTCTTTACGAACAAAATCAATAAGACCCCAGTCGCTCAACAATGTAGCAATAGTATTCCTACGTGCAATATCGTTTTCTTCTAGATTAGCTTTCTTTCCGTCCAACATAAACAGCTCTTTAAAGTGTACAATAAAGTACCGGCCTTGTTTATGTAGGATATGGCAGGATTGAAATAACTTACGATCTTTGCGTGATGCCACGCCGATACGAGTAAGTGTTTCACGAACCTTTAAAAAGTCATCTGGTTCGTTTAGTGTAATCTCCAACATAGTTGTTGGGGACCATTCTATTACATTATTTTCTTCCACCTTTACTCACCTTCTTTTCTAATTCTTTTATTTGCTCAGGTGATAGGAGTGTAAGAGCGTGTTTAGCTTCGTCATTACTGTAGCCATAATACTCTTTTACCACTTCAATATCACGTACCAAGTCAGGTTTGTTCCATTTCGAAAAGCGTTTCCGCTTCCTGACAATATTTATAAGAAAATGAAATTGAAGCTTTTTATCGAGATGAGCATACATATTCATCTCATTTGCTATAGCTACGGTGTCTGAGAAATAAGATAGACCACGATTCACCATAAAAGCGTTATATTGCTTTTCAGTTATATCGTCAATCATTATATCTTCTTTGGTGAAGTTGATTGCGTTTAAATAATCAAATGGACTCATAACGCACGTACAACATTTTGCATACGCATAACATCGAGTGCAATATCATGGCGTGGATCGTGGTGAATAAATGATTGAGCACAACCATCAGGCATAAACTTATTATCTATGTCAGATCCCCATAACAATCCATCAAGAAAAGATCGAGTATCTCTTACGTTCCACCATGGATATGGTATTCCTTTATCACAAGCATACAAAAGCTTTTCCATAAGAACTGGATCAAACATATTACCACGTGTGTATACACGCCGCATATCCATTCCTTTTGTATATTCTGTCATAAAGTTCCAAAGGTTAGAAATCGATACGTCACTCGGTGAAGGCTTGAGTTGCTGTTGAGCCTCCTCTGATTGCTTTCCCCACCATTCTAAGGTAGACTTATCGATCTTTCTATTAAACTTCTTTACCTGTTCTTCTACATCAAACTTAATAAAAGCTGTGTCTTCTACTAGGTTATCGTAGTTGTAAGGGTCTAAAGCATAGTTACTTTCATTGAAACGAAGTACGGCCAGAGATACTGCTACTCCAGTATACTGATTGCCTAACGTTTCAAAATCATATATGATACAATCATCCATTATCTAAAATCCACGTTTGCCATGATCTCTGTCATACACGCTACAACATTTAATTCATGGTCTGCCACGAAGGCGTCTTTATATTGATAGTCTGCAAGGATGAGAACAAGTTGTGGAATAGATCGAGGTTCTATAAATTCATTCATATTGTCATATAGGCCACGAAAGATTCCTACAGTATCTTGGTCCATATTGTTTACGACCCAAGACCTCATCTTCTTGAAATTCTTTTCTTTTAAACTGGCAGAAAGGGTAGCAAATCCAGTTCCGCTAGAACTAGTATCACTGCCATCAATGTTACTCCCACCAATACTTT
The DNA here is from genome assembly GCA_002683585.1 of Cryomorphaceae bacterium. The sequence goes on along the minus strand of NYTQ01000027.1, from coordinate 20,988 downwards.
TTCGTTGTCCTTCATTTATTACTCTCCTCCAGTCCGGTGCGTACTTCATAATTAGATCAGCTACAGCTTTCGAATCATAAGATACACCTTCTTTATCTAGTATGTATACGAACCGTTTATAGAATTGAGCTGCAATATCAGCTAAAGCTTTCTTTGACGTATTGAATTCATATACACCACACCGAGAATGTAGTGGTTCAATAACACGATTCTTAAAGTTACATGTTAGAATAAAACGACAGTTATTTGCAAACTCTTCCATGAAACCACGTAGAGCTGGCTGTGTCGATTGTGGATTGAGATAATCAGCCTCATCAAGGATGATAACTTTGTACCCGCCTTGTAACGATACAGATGAAGCAAATTGTTTTATCTTGCCTCGTAGTGTATCGATGTTGCCTTCTTCGGAACCATTGATCACTATGTAATCAAGATCCAGCTCATTGCACATAGCACGAGCGATTGTAGTCTTACCAAGACCAGCGGTACCAGTGAGTAACATATTAGGCATGTCACCGGTATCAACTATTTTTTGAAATGTATTTTTCAAGTCTGCAGGTAAAATAGTATCGGCCACTTTCTGCGGCCGGTACTTTTCAACCCATAAAAAATCTTTACTCATTTGCTTTCCTCATAATGTAATAATAATATTCTAAACCAATTTTAAGCAAATGTAAACTATTCAGATTCGGCAGCCTCTTCTTCATCACGCTGTTCTGCAATTTGAATAAGCTGGATGCACTGGTCTCGTAGTGTACCAATAGTGCTGAGCTCTTCGCCTTTGAATCCACCGCGTTGTGTAATAGCATCAATGACAGCTACTGCTGAACGGCTAACTCGGTTACTTAGATCATAAACCTGTTCGTGATCTGACATAATAATCTCCTATTAATCTTTATAAGTTGAGGACTTTTCGAGGGCTACCCAATACTTTAAGTCCATATCATCTGAAGTACTGGTGAACTGTGATATAAGCTTCGATGATATTTCTACTTTATAGTCAGATGCAATCATACGAAGGTTACTAATGTTTAAAATGAAATTAAAGTCTTCCGACTTGTATTCTCCATCAACATCAATGGAGTAAGTATTCGATGTACTGTTACTTGTGTCTACAACCGTAAGTGTAACCACGCCGTTTGAACCAGTAATCGATACCTCGCTGTGACCAAGTGCTGAAGCTGCACGTTTCAAGTTGGCCAATGTTGTTTGATCCAAAGTAAAGGTAACTTCAGGATCTGGCATAACAATTGGTTTGCTTGGAGACGTAAGCATTTCTGTATCTGAAAAGAAATACTTAATCTTAGCTCTACCAGATGTATCACCAATAGTGGCAAATTGATCGTCAAGTTTTAGGTTTGCCGCATCAAATAAATTTACAACCGATAAGAATTCTGATAGATCGTAGATGCCAAAGGTACGATCAAATTCTTCCGGTACAGTTGCCTGAGCAAGAATGTTCTTGGCTTCAGACATAGTCATAACAGACTTTCCTGGATTAATCACTAGGTTAGGATTAATCGAAGAAAAGTTCTTCAAAGTTTGCATAGTAAAGCTGGATAGTTCCATTATCAATTTCCTTTTAGTTTACTAAAATTCTTCTCTTTGTGAAACTCGAGTTTGTTTTCGAACTTCCCTTCAAGAATATCACCCTTATGAGAAATAACAAACACGTTAGTATCATCATCTAATGTGTGTATTATCTTCATAAGATTGTCAACACCTTCATAATCTAAAGATGAATCAAATGTTTCATCCAAGATAAGCAGGTTAGTTGCAACTGAGTTCTTCATCTTGGCTATCATACGCCAAGTAAAGAGCAGAGCCAGATCGATACGTTGTTTCTCACCTTCGGAAAACGAGTCGTAAGTAAAAGCATCGCGATGTCTGGATCGAATAGTTTCTGAGAATGCTTCGTCCAAGTGAAAGGATACGAAGAAATCTAGAACTTGTAAGTATTGATTTACGAGTTTATTTATAACAGGTAAATACTGTTTAATAATTTTTGTTTTGATTCCTGTGTCTTTGAGCATTTCAAGTATAACACTATTATAACTCAAAGACTCGTTAAAGTACAATCTTTTTTCAAATAAATCGTCTTTTTTTCCTTTTAGTNTATCAAGGTCAGATTTAGACTTAGCTACATCACCGTCGTTGCCNCGTATCTTTGTTATGGCTGCGGTGATATTTTGTATCTGTCCTTGTAAACGTACGATTTCTCGATTGTTAGANGNTATAGATGATGTTTTGTTTCGTATATCCTCTGAAGTACTAGTAAGCTCGTCTAAAGCAGATTCCACAATGGTGGACTGATCACCTACATCATCCAAAGCTTTTTGTATTTCTGCTGCTTTGGTCTTAGCTGTTGAAAGTTTTGNGGATCGTAGGTCCGAATCAATATCTTGAGAGCACGTTGGACANGTATCATTTTCCTCGTAAAACTTTGTTTCTTTGACGAGTGTAGATATTTTTTGATTGAACTCTGCTTTGTACTGTAACAGTGCTTGTTTCTTATTATGATTCTTTTTAAGGTTTTCNTGTAAGCCNATCGAGCTTTTGTCAATCTCATCTGAAAAGGTAGCATTACTTGTTTGCAATGATTGTATATCATCATTGACTTCTTTTATCTCAAGTTCTTTACTTTCAATCTGATCGTTACTTAGGCTTTCAACTTCCTTTATGTATTTTGATTGTAAGTCAATCTTTTCTTTTGCAAGTTCTAAATCATATTCGGTAGACTTTATGTCTTCTTTCAGTAAACTATTCTTTTCNTTTAGAATATTATTCATCTTAGAGAATACATTAATGTCCAGAAGATCCTCGATAACATCACGCCTAGCGCCNGCNGCAAGTTGCATGAAGGGAATGAAGGAGGAACTGCCAAGCACAACGATCTGGTGAAAGCTCTTATGATTGAGCTTAATGATGTTTTGCTCGAGGATCTTCTGGTACTCTTTAGAATGAGAGGACTGGTTTATCATAGTCCCATCTTTCCAAATCTCGAATATGTTTGGTCTGATACCACGAACGATTTTATAGTTCGAACCAGACACGTTGAATTCAACTTCAACTACGCAATTCTTATTNTTAATTGAATTAAGAAGTTGAGGCTTACTAATATTTCTATGTGCTTTACCAAATAACGCAAATGCTAGAGCATCAAGCATAGTNGACTTGCCTGCGCCGTTATGGCCTACAACGAGTGTAGTCTTTGATTCACTAAAGTTTACGGTGGTAAAAGCATTTCCTGTAGAAAGGAAATTTTTCCACTTTAAGGTTGTAAATGTAATCATGCTATTTCGAGTGTCTGTGCTTCCACATATAGATCATTCATTTCTTTTTTGATACGATCTTTATCCAACTCTGTCTCCACGTTATCAATGTATGTATTAACGAGAGATGTTGTATCTTCGAGAGATACGTTTTCATCTTCTACGTTACTTCCAATAAATTCTGAGAAATTGTCTTGAATCTTAAGTTCATGTATTCCCCTATTCTGTATTCTATCAACAAATCGGTCGAATGTAAATAGGTCGTTTTTATTAATTACTACAATTTTTACAAATTTATTATCTAGAGATGTAACGTCATAATCTCCGTAATCAGCCACCACATCGTCATAATAGATCCTATGGAACAGAGTATGAGGGTTATGGATAGGAGTAAGCTCGCGTGTTGTTGTATCCAAGATGTGAAAGTATTTTTTGTCGTGGGCGTCATTCCAGAAAAACTCCATTTGTGATCCAAGGTAGTGGATATTGCCTTTATGTGATTTTGTATGATAGTGTCCTGATAACACCATCTCGAACCTATCGAAGATAGAAGGGTCCATGCCGTGTGTGCTTTCGATACCTTTCATCATTTCAAAACCATCAAGTTCTAAATGACCGCCAAGGATAGGAGCATCACATTTTTTAATAAATTCTACGTATTCTTTTTCGTTCTCAGGATTAATCCATGGAACCATAGCAATCTTAAGTTCATCGTATTCTAGGACTGTAGGATTGTTTATGATATGTACTTCATTCATGTAGTGACCGAGTAACTCTTTTAATGAGTTCAAGTCNTTTGTATTCTTATAGTACGTATCGTGGTTACCACACATGATGTCCATAGTGATACCATACTCACGTAACTTATGAAGAAACATCTTACGATTACGATTAAGCGCTTTAAAGTTAATGAACTTACGATTATCGTAGTAGTCACCGAGGTGAATAATGTGTTTTATATCATTTTCTAAAAGGTGTGGAAAAAATACTTCATTATAAAATTTATCTGCNTTATCTAAAAAAATATCAGAAGAATTGCGAACACCACAATGGGTGTCATTCAATATAGCTATTTTCATTCATCATCCATAAATATTTGTAGGTCTGAATCAACACGCATAACTCGTTTCTTACGTGTCTTTTCTTCTTGTACATATTGACGAAACTCTGTATCACGTTCTTTTACTTTATCAATACGATCTTTGAGTTGATCGACAAATAGCTGTACAGCATTGTTAGCAGCTTTATCTTCGATGTTTCCAAACACGTACTGTTCGATACCAGACTGTGATAAGTACTTGAGTTTAATGTCTTGTTGTTTCTTTTCTTTTGCGATACGGCGTAGGAATGCGTACCAAGAAATTTGAGTGAAATACGCGAATGCGTTGGGGTTACCCGATCGTGTAGCAGCTTCAATGTTATAGTTCTCAATAGCCTTCAGGCAATTCTCAACCGCGTCCATCACCATCTCTTCACGATAAGTGTAACGTATGAAATTAGATTTATGTGATAAGCCTTCGGCAATTTTAAGAAAGCATTGCGCGATGTAGTTTGGAACAATCGGAAGCGTTGATTCTTTTTCTTTTGCTTCCTTCACTACTGTACAATAATTAACAACTGCTTGTGAAAACTCTTTGTTATTTACGTAGTGAATGCTTTTTCTTTTGGCCATAATATATCCTCATTCAATATTTCTATTCTATACTATATTTCAATAAAAGTAAACTAAAAAAATAAATTATTTTTATTGCATTTTAGGGGTTTACAATCCTGCACAACTGTATATAATTTAAAGGTATCCTTTATGGTGGGCAGGAGTACTAGTGTAATTTATTCTTGTTTGTGCTAGGAAACAGGTTGATTACGTTATCTTCGTCACTATCTTCTCCGTCGAGGATCGCAGTTATTTTCTTCATGTACTTCTTAAATTTTTCATCACCGTCAACGGGTGCACGATCATCGTTTTCTACGTTTAAAGCATTGAAGTATTCTTTTACAACTTCCTTTATAGGAGTTGCTTCTACAAGAATATGTTCAGCGTGTAANGTTTGAAACGTTCCTTCTTCGAGTTGCATAATCATTAAAGGACGAAAAATGTGGTATCTTAATCCATCCGGTCTATCTACCGTAACTAATTTCAAAGGGTTACGTATGACAAGACCTGGTCCATCATCATCTGCCCAGTCAACGACCTCGCACACAATCTCATCACCTGAAGAAAGTAAGCATTGTTTTACAATTGTTTCGGTCATATGTCCACCTTTATAATTTTATAGTTGAACTGCTCTTTATCATATATTTTTATACGCTCTGCNCCGTGAAGCAACGTGTAATTTTTTCGATTATGCCAGTGTAAGTCGTCGGTTATGTCGTAGAGTGTTGTTTCACGTCCATCATCGGATTGGCGTAGCCCTCGTCCGATAGATTGTAAAACTTTAATTTGAGACTTTGACGGGCTAGCGAACACGATATTATGCAGATTCCGTATATTAATACCAGTACTGAAGGTACCAAGACTTGCAACAATAATTGCGCCATTTTGTTTCTCCACTATTTTACGAATTGCTTCTCTATCTGAAGTTGCCACTTCACCAGAGACAAAGAAAACTTTTCTTCCTTCCTCTGCCTTACTATTTATTAACTCATAGAGAGGCTTTCCATGAGCTTCCACACGATTAAATAGGACAAGAGTATTTCCCTTAGCATCCAGAGCGAGATTCCGAATAAGCCTATTACGAATATTGTTTCCAATAATGAATTCAATTTCATCTTGATATGTTTTGTTGCCAAAGTCTTTCCTCACTTCTTCTGTATAATTTAATAAAAGTACTTTAATATCTAAAGGAGCCAATGTTCCTTCGTCTTGTAACGTTTTGGTCAGGGTAACCTGATGCACAGGTCCAAATAATCCCTCAAGGACGAGTCTATGTGTCTGCGTGCCGTCGAGTGTGCCAGTTGTGCCGAATCTATACTTTGCTTTCGTAGCCTTATTCATTATTGACGACAGGGACTTAGATTTAAATCCGTGGCACTCATCTCCTATAACCATACCAAACTGTTCAAACCATTTCTTTGGGAACTTATATATTGACTGCCAAGTTGAAATAATAACACGTTTAGGTGAGTTCTTATCTTTACCNGAATATATTCTATGGCAAGAATTTTCTACATTCATGTTATAGTCTTTGAAGTCCGTATACATCTGTTCGACTAGAGACGTAGTTGGAACAATAATTAAAACTTTATCATGTTCATTTTCCATTGCCATCCAGTACTTAATAATAAGATAGATGATAAATGATTTGCCAGATCCTGTAGGTGATAACAGGATAGCACGGTTTGAAATTAGAGAACGTATAACTGCGTCGTACTGATAGTCTCTTGGAGNAAACGGTAAGTTTGAAACGCTTAAGAAATCATCAAATGTTTTTTGATCTACTACGTTCTTATCNGTAGGAGATCCATAGTCGGATTCTTCTAGCTCGTATGTGTATCCTCTTTCAGCACAAAACTTTCGAAGGTAATGAAACAGTCCAGCATTTAATTCATTTGTCAGGTTATTNTACAGACGTATCTTACCATCCCATACTTTATTCTTATACGCAGGCATAAACTTATAACCTGGAACATAGAATGAAAAGTACTCGGATAGTTCTTGTGCTTGACCACGTTCGCAGTCTACGTACATCATACTATAATCTTTGAGCTGAACCTTATAGTCTGCCATCAATCACCTTGTTCAAACTGCCTCCAACGAATCATATTGGAAATAGTCTGATGTCTCCATTTTAAGTTNTCAATTATATCTGTAAGACTATCTATAACCGTCTTCCAGTATTCTATTTTTTCTTCGGACTGCTGTATCTCAGGATCTGAATCATAATAATAATCCATCTCGCCTTTTAGGACACGTAGTCCATTGAAAGGATCAGGGTCCCAACCTTTCTCGGTTAGTTGATCTTGATCCATCTTACCGTTATAGTAAAGCCATTTTTCTTTAAGCAAATTTTTCTGCGTAAATTCTGACTTCTTCTTCATGAGTTTAGCCTCAGCCAGAAGCTGAAGATATTTAGCATGCAATTTNGGAGTATCTCTAGAAGTAGCATCTAGTTTGCTGTTATCAATAATGCAGTCCTCTTGCCACATAGCAAGAATAGTTTTCAAGTCAATCATAATATTCCTATTTCAGTTAAGAAATTTCAAAGTAAGAGAATCTAAAATTAGCAGGATATGTAAGAAAAGATTCAGATGTAGTCGATTCAAATGTTATGTTACCAAGACCAGTTGGTATACAATCTTTGTATTTAATTTTTCGAGTNGTATTATTGTGGCTAGATAAAACAGACACAGTAATATCAGCATTTGTTGGTGGTATCTCGTTAGATCTATTTAGTGGCGATTTATAATCCTGTTGTACGATACGAGTAATCCAGTTGTACATCTCAACNTATGAGTTCATGTTNTCGTCAAGAATGATCATTGCTGATAGTTCTCCGAACCNAAGTGTATCTCCAGCAAAAGGTACATTTGCCACACGTAGATGTGGAAGCTCTGCTGCCGTAAGAGATGCGTCTGGATGTAGCACAGATTGAGCAAAGAACTCTAGGTTAGGAAAGTTCTTTCGATCAATTGAAAGTTTAAACGCGTTTGGCTGTAGGTAGTTAATATTATTGAGCTGGCTTTGCGAGCTCGTAGTACTAACTGCTACAGTTACTGCTGGATTTAATGTAGGCATATTCTTTTTCCGTTCTGCTTACATCTATTTATATAAGTAAAAAGGCTGCTTTTCAGCAGCCTACCTTTACATCTTAATCTAAGTTGCATTCCCAATTATTGTTTTTATATTCTGCTCGTAATGCACCTAAAGGAAAGTCTTCATGCTCAAACAATATGTAAGGAGCTGATGACCATTGACAAATGCCTTGTGTTACTACATTCACATCACATAGGTTTATGAAACGCTCATCGCCAGTTTGATTGTAATGCGCTGAATTGAATATTCTAATCATTATGCTACCTCATAACCAAAGTTTTTTACCAAAAAGTCATTGCCATATTCTGCAGCAATCGCCATGCAGATTTGCTCACGTGGTTCAGTATCCATTTCGTTTACTAACTTTGAAGCAGACTCAAAATGCTTAGCGCCAAGAAGAGAATCTATTGCAATGAAGTCTTTCATGTCACTCATATATAGATCTTTAAGATCTGTGCTTGTTCTTGAGTAGCTGAAAGTTTGATCGATTAATTTTTGAACTGACATTTGGTTTTTCCTTTATCTGATATATCTAGAATACCATAGTTTCTCGGGAATGTACACCTTTTTGTTTCGTTTAAAAACAACTACTTACGCTTTTTTTTCATAAGTAGTTGAAAACAAACAAAACTTTCTTTTCGTTTAAAAACAACTACTTACAAAATAAAAAAAGGGCCGCCGAGGCGACCCTAGTAGTATCGAGTTAGTGATACTTAATCTTATGCCATGATGTTGTCAACACGGAAGATTCTGTAGTACTGGTTTGATTTCGCTGCTGCAAGACCGTTTGCTGGTGTTGCGCCTACGAATGGGTTTGACGCCATGCCGTAACGAGTTTTGAAACCAATTTTTGGCTGGAAGTCATTCTCACCAACCGCACGTACCATTGTTAACGGAACGTATGGGCAGTAGAAGATACCTGCGTCATATGGGTTAGTACCCTTATAACCTACAGTTACGTAGTCTGTTGTTGAATACGGGTCAATATAGACTCGTGTTCTACCGTTCATCAGACCTGCAAATGTATTGCCTGTGTCATCAACATTCAAGTTAGTTGAAAGTGCTGGAGTATAATCCAAAGAACCTGCAGCTGCTAGAGCAGAAGCTACGTCTGAAGAACAGATAATGAAGTTACCTTTTCCTCTACGTGTTTCTTTTGCAATCACGTTTGAATCTCTTTCGATTTGTACGTGTAAGCCTTTGAATTTTTCAACTGACCAACGACCGTCAGCATCTGTTGACATGTCAAAGATACCGTTGATTGCTGTTGAGGCTTGGCCTGCACCAGTTTTAGCTTGTGAGTTGATTGTACGGATTACTTCACGGTTAATTTCCGCTAAGATCTCTGTTGACAGAATGTTTGCCAATTCTGTCTCAGCATCAAGACCATGAATCGCTTTCAAGTCTTGTGCTAGTTCTAGAGAGTATTCCGCTTTCAACGCACGTGACTTCGCAGTCACTGTTGATTTTTCAATGGTGAAACCCATGTTACGGAATGCACCTGAAAGTTCACCTAACGCAGTTGTTGTACCGTCGCCGAATGTAAGGCTTCGTTCTGAGTCAAGTGAAGAGTCACCAGCAACGTTACCAGCAGCTGGATCGATTCCAGCAAGACCTGATGGTGATGCGGTTTGTGTATCTGAAGAGTCACCAGCATATGTAGTGTCTGCTTCATTGAATAGTGCTTCGGTTGCACCGGTTGTACCTGTGCCGTAGCGAGCTTTCATCGCGAAGATCAAGCCTGTTGGGCCAGTCATCGGCTGAACGCCTGCAACGTCGTATGCAATCATGTTAGGTGCTGCACGACGTACTAGTGAGATCAATACTGGATCCCAGTTAGATACTGAAGCGTTGGTTACGGATGTTGCAGGACCAGCTTCGTTGAGGAAGCTCATCTGTGCGCGCTCTTCACGAAGAGCGTTTTCTGTGTTCTCTAAGAGAACAGCTGTTACTGCTTTACGGTGGGAGTCAGTGATAGAGCCAGCAGATTCTTCTGCTAGAACTGGATTCCACTTTTCCACCAAACGATCATAAGTTTCCATTTCTAGAACTCCTTAAGGATTTGATTTTCTGATTGCGTTAAGGTACTGAGACATTACATCGCTAACTTCTACAGAAGGTGTATCTTCATCAGAAGTGTCTTCTACGATTGCGGACTCAGCAGTTTTCTTTGCAAAATATGCTTCTTTGATAGTAGCAACTTTTTGTGCAAAAGTTGTTTCATCTTCAAAGTCAATATCTTCTGCAAGAGTTTTTAGCTTCTCGACTTGAGTTTCTGCTAGATCTTTGGACGCTTCACGAATGACAGCATCACGCTTAAGATCTTCTAGTTCTTCAGCAAGTGCGATAGACTTAGTCATTGCATCGTTGTAGCTTTCTTCAAGCTCTTCGTTTGCACTGGCTAGTTCGTCGACGAGGTCAACTTTGGACTCAGGTACTTCTACGTAAGACTCTATGAATAGATCTTTCATCTTATCCATGAATGTCTCAGCGATTTCAGTACGCAGACCAGCTTGTACAGCTACTCTGTTTTCTTCCATCCATGTCTCAACCACATAGTTGAGGTAGCTATCTACTTTCTCTACCATCTGTTCTTTTGTAGAAGCAAGTTCTGTTTCCAGCTCTTCTTTATACGCTTCTTCCAAACGATCGATTTCTTGAGAAAGTTTTGCCTTTACCGCAGCTTCAAAAATTACAGCTGTTTTGGCTTTGAACTCTTCGGAAAGAGTTGCCTCAGATTCGACTAATGCATTTAGGTCGTCAGAGAAATCAACTTTAATGTCGAGTTCTTGATCTTCAGCAATAGTATCTTCGATATCATCTACAGATACATCTTCACCCATCATTTTACCATATGCAGCCATGAGCTTGTCTTTTTTCATACCAGTCATCATGCCATGCATAGCATTAATCATGCCAGCTTTTGTCTTTGGCATTGGTTCGCTGTTTTTCTTATCACCTTTGCGAGCCGGAGCTTGCGAGGTGTTTTCCCCAGCTTTATCTACAGAAGCAACGGATTGCGCCTCTGCATTTTTAGGATCGTGAGCTTCTTCCACAACGTCGTTGTCATCGAGCTCAACTTCCTGGTCTTCTACTTGATCAGTCATGTTTGACTCCTTATGTTTTACTTTTCAGCAACGAGAGGAAATTCTTAAACTCACGAGTCTGAACCTCATAGAGATCCTTTCGTGGAGCATTTTTAATTTCAGTCTCCATTTTTTCAATTTCCCGAGCTTCAATAACGCCGTTATTCCAAATCCACTCTACACCTTCCATTATTCCATTAACAAAAGCAGTTGGTGCAGATGGGTCTTGTACGATATCAACCGTATTAAGAATAAAGTCGTCCTTGACGACCATTACGCCGTTTCTTTGCTCGAGGCTACCCATACCACGAGTTGAAACACCCAGTTTGACGCCGCCATCAAGCAGACCCTTAACGATCTGTCCATTTGGAGTATCCAAAATGCGTGCTTTACCCACAACATCATCTTTTTGCCAATCAAGGGCTTCGATGAGGTGGGATACTTTGTCTAAGTTTACAGTTGGTCCATCAGGGTGGTTTAACTCTCCAACTGCACGCTTAGTGCTAACTTGTTCTTTAACGTATTTATCAACAGCTTTTTCCATAATAGGCCTAGGATAAACTCTGCCATTACGGTTTTTCTTTTCAGCCTGCATGAACACGCCTTCGATGAAATAATCTTTACCGCCAGACTCTTTTGCCTCAGTAATGATTTCGACATCGTTGTCGCTATATTCAGCAATTAATTTCATCGTTTTAACCTTTATATTGTTTTATAAACTCTTTACCCATCTTTTCGGCTTCAGCCTGAGTATTGTAAGAGTCTAATTTTTCATTATCAATATAAACAACGAATCGGCCTTTGTCCTTATGGATCATGACTTTATTCTTCCCAATCTTCATGTCTTTGACATGCTGGCCAGGAGGCATTTTGCCACGAGCTTCTCTCAGCTGTTTAAACGTTTTCATTTTAAACCTTGTTTAACTATTATTTATACTAATTAAAATTTGTAATAAAATTATTCTTCGTCTTCATCATCTTCAGTTTCTTCTTCAGATGATTCTTCCTCTTCCGTTTCTTCAACTTCTTCATCATCTAGATCTAGTTCTAATTGTTCTTCTTCTTCACCATTGAAAATATGACCAGCAACTTTAACCTTTTCAGCTTCTAATGCATCATCTACCTTTGATTGAAGTATAGTGTGGAAGTGAGGTTCCGCTTTAGCAAAGTTTTGTCTAGTAATATCGTCAATTAAATCTTCAATACTCATTGTTCATCTCCAGTTGGTTCATCATCTGTTGGACCTTCATCGGCCATTTGTTTACCTATATTTTCAATATCTTCATCAGTGAACTGAAGTATGTTTTTCATTACCCATTCTTTTGAGTAGTATTCACCAACATACTGTTGCATCTGATCAAGTGTTTGGATTCTTTCTCTTAGTATTTCTGCGTCCCTGAGTTCTGTAAAATGATTATCACGTGTGTGTTCTACTACAATATTGTTTTTCCAGCTATCCCAGTCTTCTTCAGTAATAATACTTTTTAAGATCAATTGTTTCTTCAATATACCATAGAACAGCATATTAAAACGCGATCTCAATCTATCTATAAACTTCTGAAACTTTAATTCATCACGATTAATCTCAGTAGATCTACCAAGTGAGAACTGTGATTCTTGCTCAAGCCTGTTTATAGGTACGTTAAGCGATCTATAGAGACGTTTCTGGAAGTATATGATATCGTCGATTTGTCCCAGGTTTTCGCCGCCTGGTAAGGTAGAGATCTCAGTTCCTCGACCACCTTCTCGTCTTGGCAGCCAAAAATCTTCAAGCATCGACATACTTTTTCTATCATCTCTTATTGCTCCAGTGTTAGCATCATACACTAATTTATTGCGATACTTCGCCATAATGTTTTTCATGTATTCTTCAGCCTTACCTCTTGGTAAGTTGCCAACATCAATATAGAATATTCTACGTTCAGGAGCTCGAGCTAGTCTGTATATAACTAACGAGTCTTCCATCATGCGTAATTGGTTAATAGGTTTTAGTGCCTTATGTAAGTGAGACACAACCTTACGTCGTTCTTCATCAAGTAAACCAGATGTAACGTAGCTGACGGAATCAGCACTCATCTTGATTCCTTGTTTAGTTGTTCCTGGTTTGTCCTGATAGATAAAGAACTCGTTTACGTTTTCAATAATAGAAGCACCACTAACTGGATCTCTTTTCTTCTTGACTTCTTTTACTTTACGAATCTTCGCTGCGTCTATAGGACGTATTTCTTGAATACCAAGTTTAGGATTCTTTTCGTCTACAACTAAGTGGTGATACATTCTACCATCAACGTACCAACGTTTATATATGTCATGACCTAAGTTATTAAACTCAAGCATTGAGTATACTTGTTCAAATTCTTCTTGAATTTGTTTCTTTATATTATCGGGTGCTTCAACATTATCAAGCACAAGCGATACAGATTTTTCTGCATCTGAAGATGTAACTGATTCGTTTACAATATCTTCTACAGCAGCATCAACTTCTGGATGTGTTGCTACCTGTCTATATTGTCGAATAAGTTGAAAGTCGTCTTTGGATTTTTTATCGTCATCACCAATATTTACGTAGGTGCCATAATGTGCACCAGCAGCAGTTACATAACCTGCTCCATCCTCATCAACAGGAGGTACGATTGACGGCAGCATATCTTTTCCGCTAGATGCTTTCGCTCTACGGATTTCAAATCCAAATAATTTAAGTCCGCTGTTGTCTGCCATTTTAATTCCTCTTAATAGTACAGAAAGGGCAAGAAAGCCCTGCCCTTCCCTCTATTTATTCACTTACGTAGTGGTGTTAGATTCCCAGTACTGGACTTGGAATTCCACTGTGAATCTCTCAATTTCGTTTTCTGAAGCATAGTTCAGATCGATTGGAGAGACTGCAGTTGGAAAACAACCACGGAAGTTATAAGTCTTCAAAATAGATCCGTCTTTGTCAATTTGATCAACAATAAGATCTGCTTCGTAATCTGTAACGTTGGTTAGACCAGTGTTTNNCTGNTGGCCGTTCATGCCATTCATCCAACGNTCCATTGAATCACGAATTCTGAAGTCTGTGTCGTTTATNATAGTNGGNGNCCATNNATCGAATGTACGNTCACCAGCCATTTTTANTTGTCTACCNCGGAAAGGNANNACGATNGTNCCNATAGTAGAACCTGGAAGCTGAGCNGCTTCGCAAAGAAATGAAGTAATTTCTACNTCACCGTTTGCGTAAGTAGGGAAATTGATAGTTGCTTTGAANAGATTAGCTCTAGCACCACCNCCTCTCAGCTTGGATTTGAAATCATCAACTCCTAAAATAGCCATTTGTTTTCTCCTCTGACGCTATTATACTGTGCCTGCTACTTCTTCAAATTCCACACCAGTTCTTACAGCTACAAAGTTTAGAGTGATGTAGTTGACCGAACGTGCTGGCTTAATGAAGATATTAGCAACAAATTCATTTCTGTCGATTACGGCTGCAGTATTGTTTGTTGCGTCACATACAACTCTGAAGTCCGTTATGCCTCTTCGCCCTTGGATTTCTCTAAGGAAAGGCTCAACAATATTTACAAATTCAGCACGTGAAAACTCATCGTTAAATTCGAAGAGTGTATTTCGGGCAGCTAAAGAAACGGCTCTTTCGACTGTTAGGAACAATCTTCGAACGTTGATTCTGTCGAATGCAGAAGGTCGTGCTAGTTTTGTTTTATCNCCAAACAATAGGACACCTTGTCCTGGTATGTTTGAGATTGGGTTAACGCCTGCTTTATATAGAGTATCACGCTGTGACTTATTCGGTGAAGAAGCCAAAGATGTAATACCTAGATATTGGCCACGTCTTGGACCAGCTGGTGAGAACCAAGGTGCAGCATTTGCGTCTGTTGCAGCCATGATACCAGCAGTAGAAGATGAGGCTGGGATGAAGCGATACTTATCGTTATACTTATCGTAAACTTTTAGATAGTTGTTATCAACTACTAGATAAGATGAATTTGTAAATGTATCTGCTGTTGCTATTGCATTTGTTACTTGNGTAGCNGGGGATGATACGTTTACAACATCTGTTCTTGCAGGAGATGCAACTACTACTGCGTCTTTACGAGTAGATCCGGCTATTGAAACTAAATCGTTTACAACCGTTGTTTGATCTGATCTTGAGCTCATGCCCGGTGCGATCAAGAAGTCTAGTGTAATTGTGTCTTTATCTTCAAGAAGATCGAATCCAGTAGCTATGTTGCCAGCTGATAAAGTACCAGCATCTACACCGCTNGCAAGAGAAGAAGTTCTTACATTTCTAACTTCTGAGCTGTAATCTTTACCACTTACTGCAGCTGAACCGGCATCAGCATCAAATGTACCGACTGCGCCGAAGCCAGCCATCCATACATATTCTGATTTTCCGTTAATCGTTTCTACTGCGTAGTTAGATGTACCATCAGGTGATTTTGCGTTTGAAGCTTTTGAAATAAATGGGAATGTTTCGAGGATTGAACCGCGAGTTCCTGAGAATAATCCGTCTTCATCGACAACTGCAACATGCATCTCATCGTTTGTTGCACCGACTCCAGTAGCGTAAGTAGATGTACCAGGTGCAGCATCAAAGCTACCCTTATAGATCCAGTTAGTAAATGCTGAGTCAGCAGCAGATTGTGGACAGACAGAAACTGATAATGAATTACCAAGAGCTCCTGGCCATTTTGCGACAAAAACATTATCGTCGCTGTCTCGGGCCGCGAGTTGTGCGTTCCAATTATCGAGATTTTTTACAACGGGCTGACTTGACTGTGATACGTCAGTCGCGTTGACTGCAGAACCGTCGATTGCTCGAACAGTTTGCATAGAATTTGAATATCGTAAGAAATATGCGGCCGATAGGAAATCGACTGCTCTTCCTTCATTGTCGTCAGGAGATCCAAAAGTCTCAGCAAGAGTCGCCTCACCATCGATGAGGGTAGCTTGTTCAACCGGACCCCAACGAAAGTTCCCGACAAATGCGCCAGTAGTAGACTGTACATTAGGCACAACGCCCGTAAGATCTACTTCCTTGACTACAATTGCTGGAGACTCTGAGGGAGTAAATAGTGCCATGACTGTTTTTCCTTTTCCAGTGTTCTAATTATAAGCAAAACATAATAAGAATCTTCACTTGATAGTATTTATAATAATTTCAAAATGAAGATTTCTACCATTGTTCTTCAAATGTTATGGCCCATGGATGTTCTTCTCGTTCCTGTTGAGCAATGTATTCGGATCCATCATCTACGAATCCAAACGGTAACACGTCTTCTTCGATCTCTTTGATTCTTTGTTGAAACATCATTTCTTTAAGATTAATGTTTGTCATATCACCAAAGTAATTACTTGTAGCAAAGTAACCAAACATCACTAGGTTCATCATCAAGTCATCATGGTTACCTTCTGATGCTTGNTACGACTGGCCTTTGGATACAAACGTGGATATTTCTAAGATAGTGTTTTCATCTACGATCTTGAGCTTNTCGTTTTCAATAATATCTTTAATAGCAGAACACCCAAGTCTTTTTACTTTACGAGTCATTTCAATACCAAGAGCATTTGCTTTTATCGCAGACTCAACATGCATGTTTTCATATTCTAATTCGTGATACAAACCATTAGTTACTACACCACCTTGATCATTTGATTCAATTACTACGTATGCTTCATTGTAGACTTTTGCATACTTATAGATAATATTAGGGAAGAGTAATGGAGAGATAATATTATTGCGATATACAGCGACCTGTGCAAACGGGCGAGTGCTAATATCGATCACATTAAAAGTAGAATAATCCTGTCCTCTTCCTCTACTTACATCTACGGTCATGATATAATCATGATTCTTAATAGGTTCTTCATAGATAAGAACAGAATTGTTTTCTATTCTTCTNAATGGTTCTNTTGCTTTTAGTTCTAATAAAGTATCTGCACCAACTAACGTGTCACCTGTTCCAAAGAACGTATTTCCAAACTCCTGATCAAACTGCATCTGAGAAGTATTAGCAATTGTTTGCTTCTTCCATGTNGTATCTCTTCCAGGAACATCCCACCAATCAACTCTAAAAGGGAAGTACTCGTTTGTCTTTTGTACTGCACCTTCCCATATCTTATAAAACGTGTTACCTATACCATTAGCAGTCGACGTTATAATAACCTTCGTGTCCTTACCAGATGATACAACTGGATAGGTCGAGGTATAGAACTCAGCTGCTCTTTCCACAAATGCAAACTCGTCAAGGTACAGTAAGTTCACTGACATACCACGAATAGAAGAACCACTCGTNGCAGCNGCGACTATTCTTGAGTTGTTTGAAAATTCAATTGAGCCTTTGTTTAATGCTTTACAACCAGGCTGTAGAAAGAAAGGAAGATTCTCGAGCATAAGAGTAACTCTAGCCAACATCTCACGCGCCGTTGCGCCTTTGTTAGCAAGTACTGCAATTGTTTTTTCTGGATGGAATATTGCAAACCAAAGTAAGTAAGCAACAGAACTAATTGATTTACCAGATTGTCTGCATGCTAAAACAATGCTGAATCTATTGTTATTAAAAGAATCAAACATTTTTTTCTGATAAGGATACAGGTCAAAGGGAACTAGACCCTTGTCAAGAGAAATAATTTTAGCGTAGTTTATAGCAAAGTAAGCTGGATCGTTCATGCATTTGGCGTATTCCTGGACGTCTTCCTTTGTCCATTCTGTAACTACACCATCTCTTTTTACATTAACGTTTCCAAGATATGTTTCATTCATCTTTATAGTCTTTAATGTCAATTACATTATCAGTTTCAGTTTCTTTCAANAGCATTCTTTGTAAATCAGTAGTGGATCCTACAAACAAGTTATTNGTCGTTCCGTTAGGTAAACCTTTTAGTTCGTCCTTATGCTTATATGCTTTCTTTTTCTTNTGCATATCCATAAGGTTACCATTGATGTCAGCTACGGTTTTCATCGTAGTAGCTAAAACTTCAAAAGCTCGAGGATGCTCAGTGTTACGTGCCACGTCCATCATATCATCAAGCGCNGCTGATCCTTTTACTAAAAGATCATGATACATTTGACGAGCATACTCAAAATCATTTTCTGCATTATCAGAATCATTCATCATGCACTATCCACCGATTGAACTAATGTTTCACTGAATCCAAAATCAGAATCAGGACTTACGGATATAGGGTTAGGTTTTACTGTAAGAGTTTCAAGTAACTCATCAGAATCAAGCATTCCACTNCCGATCTGAAAGAAGTTATTTATTGAAGTTCTAACGATACCAGCNTCAGCNATTGGNCCGTAGAAGTTCGCTTTCATTTCAAAATCAATTGTATATATGATCGTACGTCTTTGTTCCATCGGACCTTCAAAGTCGTCTGTAAATGTTACGCCTGCAATTGTGATAGGAACATCTTCTTTAATATCCGGTATGCTACTCAACGGTTTTACTGTTAAAGTGTATGTAGGATTAAATCTTGGAAGAATCTGTTCTACTATTTGTAGAGCGTCATCTTGATTCTTAGTGAATATGTTTAACTGAAAACTAAGATTATAAGGTACGTAACTATAAATTCTATTACGTGTATTAATAGTAGTACCATTATTAATGTAGTTGTTTATCTTTGGTAACTGACGTGCAGTGTCGTATGAAATACCTAATATCTCAAATGACATACGAGGTAACTTTACTGCAACACTTTGATCTGTTTCTAAATTAGGGAATGATCTAATTCTTTCTAGAAACTTTTGCTTTGGTGCATATGCTAAAGGAACTTTCACCTGAGAAATTGTGGCTCCAGATGAGTTCTTTCTCAAAATGTATAAATCATTAAACATACGTCCAAAAAGCGCTACGCTTTTTCGCATTCTTTGATGATAAAAATGTACTCCAAACATTAGCTAGGATCTCCAAACGGGTTAGATTCACTGAAGTCAAGGAAGTCAGTTAGTGTTTCAAAGAAATCGTTTTGTGCGTTGACTTGCGCAATTGTTTCGTTAATAGCAGAAATAGTACGAGTCAAAGTTTGTTCAGCAGAATCTTCGGATTTAACGATACCAGCTGCTGTGAACAAGTGGAAGTTACCATCGTCTGCTCCAACATTCGCAACCGAAAGAACATTGCTTGAATCATTGTAATCTACAATCTCACCAGAAATAATTACACCAGTAGATAATGTTTGGGTAAGTGTATTACCAACTATAAATCCAGTGTCGGCTGAATCTGCAAGTGTAAGATTTGCGGTGTAACCTTTTTTCTCGACTTGATCAATATCAACAACACTTGTATCAAAGTCTTCGTCGTTGTAATCAAATAGTTCACAACGCAGTTTAAAAGTTGGTAGATTTTTTAATTGATAGAACGGCTGTTCATGCTCAACAAACATGATTTCAAAGATTTTTTTAGAGAATGGTACATAAAGTAAGTCACCTTCATGTGGTCTTACAGCTTGAATCTCGTTATCAAGTCTTTTTATAGTGTGGTTCCACCTGCGTTTTGAAATAACAAAGGTTGCTTGGTCTCTAATTTCAACACCAAACTTTGTAAATAAGTCTCCCTCTCCATCGAATCCTTCTACGTTTTCGATGTACATCTCAACTTTATACGCTGAATTAAATCTTGAAGGAACATCTTCACCAAGTATTCTATCCTCGTTAACTATATCACGAGGTAAGTAATAAATGTCTTGGCCAAACATCTTCAGTGACTCTATCACTATATCTTCGTAAAGATCCTGTTCGCCTTTTGCGCCTTGAGTAAAGTAAAGATTCGTGGCCATGAATTACCCCACAAAGAAGTCAGCTGGCATCTCGTGCTCAAGCCTAATTACTTCTCTTAGTCTTTCTATTTCTGCCATCGCGTCTTCGAAGATCTGACGTCCGTTTATTGTTACACCACCCGGAAGCTGCATGCCTTCGAATTTAATTAAGTTAGCACCCCATTGTCTTTTTATTAGTGCTGTAGTATAGTTCTTTAACCACATATCATTAAACACAGAAGTATTTGTCGTAGGCTCTACAATTTCAAACACTTCAGCAACAAGATAATCACCTTCTACTAAATCTTTTGTTTCTTTTTCACCATGAATATAAAGTTTGTTCTGATGTCTAGAAAACTGAACGAGAGGATTACCATTGAGCTTCATATCAATTAATGATAGGTATTGCTGCATCTGTTCGTAATAAGCCAGATCACCCATATATGAATGCATGTTAGCAATATCATTGAGATGAAGTTGATATTTAATATCAAAGAAATCTTTTGTCAGAGAACCTGACGCGATAGGAAATAACTTTGAAACAAAAATGATGTTAGATGAGATGGGAATGTATTCGTTTGTTACGTCAGTAGCAGTGATCTGATGTTTTAAGTACGTGCGCAGAGTCGCGTCAGAATGAAACTCTTGATAGTACTGCAAAGCTTCATCTACTCGATCTTCAAGCTGATCTGGATCTACGTTGATTTCAATGACCGGATCACCTAGCTCTCTGAGGCAGTAATCAATCAGTCCTTGTCGTGTGCTTGGGTTCGCCATGTCTGTATCCTATTAAACACTGTTAACAGTATTTATAAGGTTTATGTTTTAACTAAGAGTTCGGTTGCAGATATAGCAGTCCCTGCCAATACACTTATGTTACCTGCTGTTTCACTTATCGTTCCATCTGCTTGTACAAAGTATTGCTGTCCTGTGGTGAGTCCACCTTGGTTATCTGATATAGATCCTATAATGCCTATTGATGCAGGTTGACCACTGGCTACTTCAGCCGCAAAACCAAAATCGGTTACCAAAGAGCTTCCTTTATTACTATCATCTTGATCTTTGAAGGCAATCACTGAGTTACCTGTGCCAATGTCTATAACAAGTGTCGGTCTTATTACCCGATTAG
>NYTQ01000026.1 GCA_002683585.1 Cryomorphaceae bacterium | reverse complement strand
TGGTTTTCCTTTTTTGTAGTATTTCTGACTGATCAATATTTCCATATTGTTGAAGGTTTTAAATGCGCCTTCCTTAATGCCCTTGTTCCATTGCTCAGAGCGTGCTGTTTTCTGGTTATCATAGTAGTAGATCCAATCACCATTTTTTTTCCCTTCGTAATATGATATAGATAACTCTTTATTTCCATTCTCTGCATATTTGATTTGACAGCCATGCAGCAATCCATTCTGGTAGTGGCTGATCTTTTTTATTTTTGATTCAGCATAGAATTCTTTTTTAACCCCATTGGGAAGATTATTAGCGAATTCCTGAAATTTTATTGTGTCCCCAGCAGAATCATATTCAATATAACCTCCATTCACACGACCCATGTAGTGCTCAATTTCCGTTTTAACCCTAAAAGTACTGTCATAGTATGTTGTGCTTTTTCCATGGGGATTTCCAAGTAAAAAGCTTTGGCTTGAATAGGGGCATCCTGATGGATAATACGATGTATCCATTCCATTTCTTCTTCCTTCAACAAATGTCATTTCTTGTTCAAGCACACCATTTCTATGGCATGTTGCACATGACCCATCATATGGAACTCCAAAATTCTGACGAGAATAATAACGCTGTGTGATACTATCGAAGGCTACCTTTTCATAGCAATTGGTCAGAAATTTAAAATCACAGATTTTCTTCTTTTTGTAGCAAGGCGCTTTTTGGGCGTTACAGATTTGCACAATGAGGAATGATATACCAATTATTGCGAGTTTTAAGGTTTGAATCTTATTCATGGTTGAAAATTTTTAAAGCTTCAAACGAAGCTTTCATTTTGCTTGGGATAGTAATTGATTCCTGAAGTTTAGTATTAAATGCAACAAGCGTAGACGATCCCTTTGTGGTCAGTTGTCCATCGACCTTAATGTTGTAGTGAAATGTAAAGCTTTTCGTTCCTATATTTCCTATTTCCATTTCGATGAATGCTTCATCGTTTAGCTTAATTGGTTTTATGAAGCTCAGCTCGGTACTCGCTAGAATAATGCCTTTTGACTCCCAGTCCCAATTTTTGCCCAATATTTTATTAAAATAATATACCCGTGTAAATTCAAAATAGCTGAGGTATACTGCATTGTTGACATGGCCCATTGAATCAATATCAGCAAAACGTATTTGTATTTGAACAGGCTTAATCATTCGTATCTAGTTTTTCAAAGCTTGAATTTTGACTTAAGTATTCAGGGACAATTGTTTTAATCACCTTTACCAGTTGGTCGTTTTTTTGTTCATCGATTAGGCTGATGAGTGCATCAATTTCCGTTTCCTTTTTACTTCTAACATTGGTTTTAGCGATGAGTATCTTTTTGTGATGCGTTGGGATTGTATTTTCCTCATTCGCCAAAAGTTCCTCATACAGTTTTCCTCCTGGTCTCAATCCCGTTACTTTAATTTGTATATCCTTATCAATGGTCATGCCACTTAGCGAAATCATTTTTTTTGCAAGATCAATGATTTTGACTGAGTCTCCCATATCAAAGACATATATTTCGCCTCCATTACCCATGACGCTTGCTTCTAATACGAGCTGACATGCTTCGGGAATTGACATGAAAAAGCGATTGATACGGGTATCAGTGATCGTAATGGGCCCTCCATTCTCAATTTGACGCTGAAATAGCGGGATGACTGAGCCATTCGAACCAAGAACGTTGCCAAAACGCGTAGTAATGTACTGGGTTTGACTTTCCTTGTTGAGCTGCTGGGCGTATATTTCTGCGACTCTTTTGGTCGCGCCCATTACATTGGTAGGATTCACCGCTTTATCTGTTGAAATCAGAATGAATTTCTTGACTTGATATTTATGAGCGTTATCCATTAGTATTTTTGAGCCTAGCACATTTGTTTTAACGGCTTCAGAAGGGTTTAGCTCCATTAGCGGAACATGCTTATACGCTGCAGCATGGAAAACAATTTCTGGTGAGAAGCTCTTTATTAGATTTTCTACGCGCTTCTCGTGGGTAACATCTCCGATTACTACTTCAAATTTAACATCAGGTGTTTCATCTAATATTTCCCATTGTAAATCATAAAGACCCGATTCAGCTTGGTCAAAAAGAATAAGAAGGGCGGGTTGGAATTTGGCAATTTGTTTGACGAGTCCACTACCTATACTTCCTGCGGCTCCTGTAATTAGAATGATTTTACCCTTTAAGTTTTGGTTTATCTGTTCTATATTTAGTTTAATTTCCTCTCTCCCTAGAAGGTCTTCTATTTTTGCTTTAACAAATTGCTTAGAGGTGAATTCTCCATTGATCCAGCTCTTTGGTTCTGGAACTTTCTGAACTTTTATTTTAAGGTTAATGCATTCATCTAGAAGCGCCTTCCTTCTTTCAGCTTTAGGGTTTTGAATCGCAATAATTACGGTATCAATATTGTTTTTTGCATTGATTTCTTTAAGTTTTTGCGGTCCATAGACATTTGTGCCTTCGATTCTTGTTCCCCAAAGCTTTGAATTGTCGTCAATGAAACCAATGATATTGATTGCATTCTTTGTATCGTTTTCAACTGTTCGTTTTGTTATTAATCCGGATACTCCTGCACCATAGATCATTATGTTTTCGATGTCTTCCTTGCTTTTTTTAGATTCCAAATAGATAAGTTTTATAATAAAACGGCTACCTACAGTAAAAGCGAAGCTAGCTAGGAACTCTACAACCAGTACTGATGTTGGAACAAAGTAATGCCCATCTATGAATTGATACCGAAAAAGTCCAAATACAGCAAAAATCAGTGTGCACGTCGAAATGGCAATGAAAATCCTATTGAGATCATGCGTGGAGGTATAGCGCACAAGTCCTTTGTGTATCTTAAAGAGGTTGAAAACAAGCAGCTTGACTACAATAAAAATCAAGAGGTAATCTTTCAATAGCAACCATTCCTCCTTAATGAGCTCCGATTGTGAGTCAAGATCAAAACGTATGATATAGGCAAAAAGTAATGCGAAAAGGTTGATCACCATGTCTAAATAGACAATAACCCAACGCGGTGTTCTAGATCTGAAACGGAGCATAATACAAAAATAACAAGTTCTTTCACCAATCTACATTAAAGGTAGATTACTAATTGTAGGAATGTAATGGTAAAACTAAAATACTTAGCTTTAAGCCATTATATCAAGTGTAAACAAAACTTCACATTGAAAGAAATTGAGCGAAAATTCCTGGTAGTTGACTCAGCTTGGAGCAAGCAAGTAAAAACAATCTGCGTTCATATCACTCAGGCTTACTTGCAAAACTCAAAGGAACAAACCATAAGGTTGCGTTTACGGGATGACAAGGCCTTCCTGACTATAAAGGGACCAACATTAGGTTTGACTCGAAATGAATATGAGTATGAAATACCTTTTCAGGAGGCCGATCAAATGATTTTAGATTTTAAACTGAAGGTGATCAAAAAAAGACGGTATTTGATTGATTATGCCTCAAAAACATGGGAGATAGATGTTTTTGAAGACGATCTAAAGGGACTTATTATCGCTGAAATTGAACTTGAATCTGAGCAAGAAGCATTTGAAAAACCAGCATGGATTGGAGAGGAAGTTTCCTATGATCCAAGCTATTTAAATGCTAATTTGATAAATCATCTTTTGTAAGCTCAATTCCGCTTTCTTCATTATCGATGACTAGGTTACCAAAGTTAAGTGTAAAATACTGATTCATCTTTTCGGCTGTGATTTCAGCAAGCTCAAGTTGGTGCATAGGGCTTAGTTGTCTTTTTTCACAAGAGAGAATTTTTTTAGAGTGTTTTTTAAGCACACTTTCATTGTCCCAGAAATCCTCTTCTATAAGGTATATCGTAGGCTCAGGGTTTGTGAATTCAGCCGTGAAATCATCCAATTCTTTCGCCACTTCATCATAGAAGGATGATTTTGGGGTCACACTAATAAATCCTCTATTTAAAATTTTAATCATTCAAATCTGTTTTAGGTTTCATGCCTTTTTCATCAAAATTGTACCATACAATGGGTTCCTTATTAAGGATTTCAAAAACATAAAGATATTTAGGTCTAATTCTTTCTCTTTTTAGGTATCGTTGCCAATATTCATTATTTTGATTTTGTTTGGATGAAATCCAATCAATCGATTTCTCAGCAACGAAAACAAGGTTGTAATTTTCGGTCTGAAAAAGACTATCAAATAGCTCGATACTCTCGCAATGTTCACCAAAACAATCTAGCAAATTATACCAGGCCATTTTCAAATCTGACGAATCTTTAAAATCCCATGATTTGAATTGTATGGCATTGGAGTCAATAAATAGCAAAACTTTCTCTGAATTTAAGTGGGGAACTCGGTCAATTACTTCATTCCGAGTTATAGCGGCAACGGAGTCTGTTATTAAGCCGCTTATTTGCTCAAATAGCTCCGAATTAAAATTAACTCGTAACGAATCTTTTTGAGCTATTTGTTTTGGCTCTATTTTAGTTTTTTCGACATCAGAAGCACCAATTTCTGTATAGGATAAGCTCTCTTTTGTATTATCTGTCCCACAAGAAAGCAGTGTGCTTACAAAAACGGCGGTAAAGAATATTTCTTTCATAGGCGTTAAATATTTAAAGATAACTATATTCGCTTGATGTTTTCTTCAGTGAAAAAAAATTAAATTTGTTAAAAAGAATTATGAAAAAATTATTGGTTTTATTAGTTATAAGCACTGTGTTAAGCTCATGTGCACACAAGGTTGTTTTTTGTGATGAGTTAAAGTCAGAATTTAATATATCCGACGAGGATAAAATGAAGGGTGTACAATTTTTCACATCCCATACCATAATTCTCAATCAACATGAAGAGAGTACGAACTCAAATATGACAGATGAATCTGGTGTCCTTGTATCTACATCTACCAGTAATAGTGAGTCCATAATAATTCCCGCGAACACAAAATGCATTTTTCATAGTTATGGACCAGACAACACAGTAAACATTCGTTTTGAAGATGGAGAAAATAAATTCTTAACCTTTAAGACAAAGTGGAATAAACCACTTGATCGTTATTATTTAGACGCTAATTGGGTAGCTAAAAGTGGTCCTGAGTTAACATACGATAATAAAATATTTAAGGTTGACATGATGCGGGCAGAAAGTTCAAAAGATTGTTTCTTGCGCGTATTACGAAAGGGAATCAAAAAGAATAAACGAAAAGACCGTGTTATAAATGGTATGAAAGTTTAACCTTTAATGATTTAAATTTAATAGTCGAATATAATGAAAAGAGCCATCTCTTTCGATGCTCAGGGTTTTTCTCAACCTGAGCTACTTTCTATATATAAGTGTCTTCTAAAGCCTCGAATGATTGAGGAAAAGATGCTTGTGCTGCTTCGTCAAGGTAAGATTACCAAGTGGTTTTCTGGATGGGGACAAGAAGCAATTTCAGTGGGAACAACCCTCGCCATGAAAGAAGAGGAGTATATTCTTCCGATGCATAGGAATCTTGGCGTTTTTACAACTAGAGATATTCCATTGAACCGTCTTTTCTCACAATTTCAAGGTAAGGAAAATGGATTTACAAAAGGAAGGGACAGGTCTTTTCATTTTGGTTCGCAAGAGCATAGAATCGTCGGGATGATTTCTCACCTCGGACCTCAGCTTGGCATAGCTGATGGTATTGCGTTAGCGAACATATTAAAACAAGAAGAACTTGCCACTTTAGTTTTTACTGGTGATGGCGGTGCTTCTGAAGGCGATTTTCATGAATCATTGAATGTTGCTGCCGTTTGGAGTCTACCCGTTATATTTTGTGTAGAAAATAATAGCTGGGGCTTGTCTACACCTTCAGAAGAGCAATTTAAATGCAAGCAATTTATCGATAAAGGGGTTGGTTATGGTATGGAGGCCATTCAAATGGATGGCAACAACATATTAGAGGTAATACGTACCTTAAGAAAGGTTACCAAAGAAATTCGGAAAAATCCTAAACCAGTTCTTCTTGAAGCAATGACGTTCCGCGTCAGAGGACATGAGGAATCTTCAGGTACTAAATATTATCCTGAGGGTATTCAAGAGGAATGGGCGATAAAAGACCCAATTTCAAATTATGAAATGTTCTTGAAAGAGGAAGGAATTCTCACTGATGAAATAGAGTCAGCATACCGAAAGGAGTTAAAGGAGCTAATTCAGTCCTCATTTGACCTTGCTCAAAGTGAACCTTTAATCTCCTCAGATGAAGACAGCGAAGAGGAGGATGTATTCGCACCCTACATTCAAAATGTTATTGAAGGTAAAGGAGAAAAAAAAGAAATTCGATTTATTGATGCTATTCAGCAAGGCCTCAACCAATCTATGGAAAGGTATCCTGGTTTAGTTCTTATGGGTCAAGATATTGCTGAGTACGGAGGTGCATTCAAGGTAACCGAAGGTTTGGTGGAGACTTATGGCAAAGGGCGTGTTAGAAATACACCACTCTGTGAGTCTGCAATTGTTGGAGCCGGACTCGGTTTGTCTATTAAAGGAATGAAGGCAATGGTGGAGATGCAGTTTGCAGATTTTGTTACGTGCGGCTTCAATCAAATTATTAATAACCTTGCCAAGATTCACTGGAGGTGGGGACAAAATGCGGATGTTGTTGTTCGAATGCCGACAGGTGCGGGAACAGCAGCGGGACCGTTCCACTCTCAAAGTAATGAAGCTTGGTTTTTTCATACGCCTGGTCTTAAAATTCTTTACCCATCAAATCCAACGGATGCAAAAGGCTTATTAAATGCAGCAATAGAAGATCCAAATCCAGTATTATTCTTTGAACACAAGTATCTTTATCGAAGTCTAAAGGAAGAGGTTCCAGAGGAATATTACACCACTGAAATTGGCAAAGCGAACCTTGTCAGTAAAGGAGATGATTTGACGATTATCACCTATGGTTTAGGTGTACATTGGGCTGTTCAAGAAATGAAAAACAGGCCTGACATCCAAGCTGAAATCATTGACCTAAGGTCTTTGGTTCCTTTGGATACGGAAACCATTTATGCGAGTGTTAAGAAAACTGGAAAAGCTATTGTACTGCACGAGGACTGTATCTCAGGAGGTATAGGAGGAGAGCTAACTGCATTGATCACAGAGCATTGTTTTGAGTCTCTGGATGCCCCAGTACTTCGTGTTGGCTCGTTGAATTCACCTGTGCCTTTTGCAGCGACGATAGAAGCTATTTTTCTTCCTCAGGATCGCTTTACAAAAGCTGTTGATCAGCTTTTGAACTATTAATTTGATGCTCGAAAAGCCGAGAAATATTTACACCATTCTTATTGCTCAACTAGGGATTGTATGGTTCTTTATGACACTGTTCCGTATTGTTTTTTTATTTAGCAATCCTTCATTCTTCTCGGACTTTAGTTTTTTAGACTACGCAGTGGGTGCCTGGTTTGATTTGATTACAATCTCCTTCTTTTATTTGCCATTCATTTTTTTTAGTATCGCTCCTTTTGGCAGCACATTTGAGCGGTTTCAGCGATTTATTAAGCTTGTTTTATATGTCCCGGTTACTTTCATTATTTTTTTTCTTAATGCTTGGGACATTGCCTTCTTCTCGTTTACAAGAAAACGAGTGAGCTTTCATTATTTTAAATTTCTGTTTTCTGAAAACGAGGCGGGGATCCTAGCAATTGAGTTTATCACTGAATTCTGGTGGCTGATTTTATTCTTTGTTTTCTCTTTGTCCTTGGTTTTTTACTTATTCTTTAAGTTCAAAACAAAAAAATCTAATCTCAGTAAGGTTTACTCGTGGTCACTTTGTATAGTTATTTTGTTTTCAGCAGTAATTATAGGGAGGGGAGGTTTTCAGCTCAAGCCGGTTGATATCATTGAAGTGAGTAAATACACTTCTTTAAAGAACGCACCTGCGGCTTTAAACTCTGCATTCACGATGCTTAAGACTATAGATTACAAGGATTTAGACAAAAAAGAATTTTTTACCGATCAGGAAGCGGATGCCATTTTTAATCCGCTTCAACGTTCTGTCCCTGCTGGTATCCTAAAGGATGAGACGAATGTAGTTCTAATCATTTTCGAAAGCTTCGGTTCTATGTATGTTGGTCCCAATAATGAAGAAAGCTACACACCATTTTTGGATTCTATTCTTAATAAAAGTATGTATTTCGAGCATGGTGTTTCCAATGGTCAATCGTCTATGGATGCAGTTCCAGCCATCTTGGCTTCAATACCGTCATGGATGAAAGAAACCTTTATTTTATCTTCATATAGTATGAATCAATACAATAGTCTTCCTGGAATCCTAAAAGACAATGGTTATTCTTCCTCTTTTTTTCATGGTCCTACAAATGGATCTATGCGTTTTGACTCATTTACATTGGCTGCTGGTTTTGATAAATATTACGGGCGCACGGAATATGATAATGAAGACCACTTCGATGGCACATGGGGAATACCAGATCATCATTTTTTACCGTGGACCGTCGATATTATAAACGGAATGCGCAAACCATTCTTTTCAACGATTTTTACTTATTCTTCGCATCATCCNTATACAATCCCNGANGGTTTTGNGNNTATTACCAAGTCNGGTCCNGACCCNNTNTGTAAATCAATTAGCTATGCNGATTATGGTTTTAGGGATTTTTGGNTAAAAGCACGTAAGCAAGAATGGTTTAACAATACACTTTTTGTTTTTTGNGCTGANCATGTTGGACCGACCTCGCGAAAGGATAGGGGAGATTTAGATTGGTCATTTAAGATTCCTATTGCCTTTTACCATGAGTCCGGNGTTTTACCCAATGTAAAGGCTGATGAAACAATGCAGCAAATAGACCTGATGCCAACCGTACTGGACTTACTCAATATTGAGACAGACTACTTTTCAGTTGGATCGTCTTATCTGAGTGGTCTGGATATGCCAAATATGTCCTATTATCAAAACAATATTGTTTCTATGGCTCCTGGAAGAGGTCCAATTATTTGGAATGAAATAAAAGATGACCCCAATTCAGATAAGGCAATTAATAGAAAAATCAAAGCAGTGTATCAGCAATATATAAACGCACTAGTAAACAATGAAATGCTCCCTTGAGGAAGATTTTATTTGTGATGGAAATATTGAATCGTTTGTCTAAATTTGCACACTAGAATATTTATTATGAGCGGGAAGCATACAACACGAAAACAGGATTATTCAAAATGGTATAATGAGTTGGTTCAAAGGGCGGACTTAGCCGAGCACTCAGATGTACGAGGTTGTATGATTATCAAGCCATATGGTTTTGCGATTTGGGAGCGAATGAAAGAGGTACTCGATCAGAAATTTAAAGAGACGGGCCATTCCAATGCTTATTTCCCCTTATTTATTCCTAAATCATATTTAAGTAAGGAGGCAAGCCACGTTGAAGGGTTTGCAAAAGAATGTGCTGTTGTAACACATTATAGACTAAAGAATGCAGAGGATGGAAGTGGAGTCGTTGTTGATCCTAAAGCAAAGCTCGAAGAGGAATTGATTGTGAGACCAACTTCTGAAACAATTATATGGAACTCATACAGAAATTGGATTCAATCCTACAGAGATCTTCCAATCTTAATCAATCAGTGGGCGAATGTAGTCCGTTGGGAAATGAGAACTAGACTTTTCCTAAGAACAGCAGAGTTTTTATGGCAAGAGGGACATACAGCACATGCAACAAATCAGGAAGCGCGTGAAGAAACAGCGAGGATGTTAGAGGTTTATGCTGATTTTGCAGAGCAATATATGGCAATGCCTGTTGTCAAAGGAAGAAAGACAGAATCAGAAAGGTTTGCCGGAGCAGAGGACACTTTATGTATTGAAGCCTTGATGCAAGATGGGAAAGCGCTTCAGGCGGGGACCTCTCATTTTTTAGGTCAGAATTTTGCAAAAGCATTTGATGTCAAATTTGCTGATAAAGAAGGTAAATTAGACCACGTTTGGGCAACCTCTTGGGGTGTTTCAACTCGGCTGATGGGAGCCTTAATCATGAGTCATTCGGACGATGAAGGACTCGTTTTACCCCCACTTTTGGCCCCGATTCAGGTAGTGGGTATTCCAATCTATCGAAGCACTGAGGATCTTGAGAAGATTTCTGAGAAATTCGAACTTCTCCGTTTGGCTTTCAAAAATAAAGGCATTTCATTTAAGTATGATGATGACGATAATAGACGACCTGGATGGAAATTCTCTGAATACGAAACAAAAGGTGTCCCTGTACGATTAGCTATGGGACCAAGAGACTTAGAGAACGGAAATATCGAGGTAGCCCGAAGAGATACAAAAACAAAAGAAATTGTTTCTTT
The DNA here is from genome assembly GCA_002683585.1 of Cryomorphaceae bacterium. The sequence goes on along the minus strand of NYTQ01000026.1, from coordinate 10,057 downwards.
TGAGGGAGTTCAAGATCTCATTGAAGGATTATTGAAAGAAATTCAGTCTAATCTTTTTGAGAAGGCGGATACTTTTCGCAAGGAAAAAACGAGTGAAGCCTCAGATTTTGATAGCTTTAAAAAGCTTGTAAATAAAGGAGGTTTCGTATCTGCGCATTGGGATGGAACCGAGGAAACCGAAAATAAGATAAAGGAAGAAACGCAAGCAACGATCCGATGTATACCGCTAGATCAGATTGAAGAAGTTGGCGTATGTGTCTACAGCGGTGCGCCATCTAAAGGGAAAGTTTTGTTTGCAAAGGCATACTAGTGGCGCAGGACTTTCAGTTCAAATATTTTACAATTTCTCAGAATAAATCAGCCTTGAAGGTTGGTACAGATAGCATGCTATTAGGTGCGCTCACATCGGCAAAAAATCCAAAATACGCCTTGGATTTGGGTGCTGGTACTGGTGTCCTTTCATTAATGCTCTGTCAAAAATTTCCAACATTAAATGTCGATGCCATTGAAATTGATAATGGCGCATTACAAGATTGCCTCCTTAACGTAAAGAAATCTAGCTGGTCTGAACAAGTCCATTCAATACATGGAGATTATTTTAATCATATTTTTTCGAGATCTTATGACCTTATCGTGTCGAATCCACCTTTTTATCTTGAGCATGCTGCAGGTATGAAAAGTGCTAGTAAGCTTGCTAAGCATACCTCAAAGGAGGATTTTTCTATGTTTATTTCCGTAGTCAAATCATTGTTGACTCAAGATGGAACCTGCTGGATAATTATACCACACGTACAATTAGATTTTTTAGTGGGCTGCGCAAAACGAGTTTCCCTTTTTATAAATAAGATCATTTATATTGATGCTAAAGAATCTAAACCGAATTCACGTATTGTAGTTGCACTCTCAAATTTTTCTACTCCTATCAATACATCCAGATTGGTTATTCGGAATGAAGACAATAGCTATACCGATTCCTATATTAATTTGACCAAAGAGTTTCATTCGAAGGAATTAAAAAAGTAACTTTATTCAAGCAGGATGGCTGTTGCTCTATAGAAAACAACAAGCTGACAATATTTAAGAAGCAAAATCGTTTTATTATCGTGAGAGGTACTTTAGTTTTTTTGGTGATTCTATTTTTGAATCTAGGGTTTTCATCCAGACCGCTTATGGCTCAGGGGATGGAAATTGATGATTCATTTACATTTGAGATTGGTTTGCCGAACTCATTTGTCAATAAACCATTCAAAGACTTCATGCAAGGTTTGGTTTCCGTTTCTCCTTACTATCAATATACCTTAGAGAAAGGTTTTGCATTTGGCGCGGGAGCACATTATTCTTATTTCGCGGTAAATGAGTTCAATGTACCCTCTGCAATATATGGCGGGATGCACTGTTTGGGCGGATTTCTAAAGCTGGGTTATGAGAAATTTTGGCGTGAGCGCTTCGGTACAGATATCGGCGTCAAGTTCGGTTACATGCATTCTATGATCAAAACCGATGCATTATTTGAGGATGGAATTCGTTTGAATGTTCTTCAGTCCATTTATATCGAACCTAATATTGGTTTGGTATTGGCTTCTGATGATTCTAATTCATATAGATTAACGATTGCTTATCCTTTTTATGGTTTCGGTTTTAGACCATGGGACATTGGTGTTGATGGAAATGCGGGTTACGAGACAGAGGAGTTTGACCGAACGTCCTCGTTTTTAATTGTTGGTTTCGGATACACGCATTATTTCAATGGAAAATCCAGTGCGAAAAATTAATTAAGTCTGAAGCACTCCAACATTATATGCTTCTGTTGCCTTCTTGTGATTCGCTGAATCTATGCCTATAGAAATAACCTTTCTTGTCTCAATGGGATCTATAATGGCATCTATCCATAATCTACTTGCTGCATAATACGGTGATATTTGTTCGTCGTAACGGTTCTTGATTTTGTCAAAGAGCTCTTTTTCTTTCTCGGCCGTGATTTTTTCACCTCTCGCTTTCAAAGAAGATACTTCAATTTGAAGTAGCGTTTTAGCAGCAGCAGCGCCACTCATCACCGCAATTTCTGCAGTAGGCCAACCCACAATTAATCTTGGGTCATAAGCCTTTCCGCACATGGCGTAATTTCCTGCACCATAAGAGTTTCCAATTACGATGGAGAACTTTGGAACGACCGAATTGGCCATTGCATTTACCATTTTAGCACCATCTTTAATGATTCCTTGATGTTCACTTTTAGAACCAACCATAAAACCTGTGACATCATGAATAAATACCAAGGGAATATTTTTTTGATTGCAATTCATGATGAAGCGCGCTGCTTTATCTGCTGCATCTGAATAGATGACACCGCCAAACTGCATTTCGCCTTTCCCGTTTTTAACGAGCTCTCGGTTATTCATTACGATTCCAACACTCCATCCATCAATTCGAGCATAGCCTGTTAGAATCGTTTTACCAAAACCAGCTTTGTATTCAGTGAATTTAGATTCATCAGTTAAACACTTCAGAAGCGCTCTGCTGCTATATGGTTTCGAGCGTTCTGCCGGTAAAATCCCGTATACTTTTTTAATTGCACTTTTAGGTTCAATGGATTCACTTCGATCAAAACCCGCGTTTTCAGGCGCTCCGATTTTATCCATAAGCGATCTAATGGTCTTTAGGCATTCTTTATCGTTTTCTACTTTATAGTCACATACACCAGAAATTTCGGTATGTGTAGTGGCTCCCCCCAAGGTCTCATTATCGATATTTTCGCCAATTGCAGCTTTCACAAGATATGAGCCTGCTAAGAATATAGTACCTGTTTTATTTACAATGAGGGATTCATCTGACATAATAGGAAGATAAGCTCCACCTGCCACACAGCTTCCCATGACTGCGGCAATTTGAACGATTCCTTGCGCACTCATTTTTGCATTATTTCTAAAAATCCTACCGAAATGCTCTTTGTCCGCAAAAATCTCTTCCTGCATGGGTAGAAATACACCTGCGCTATCCACTAAATAAATAATAGGAAGATGGTTTTCCATCGCAATTTCTTGAGCCCTTAGGTTTTTCTTTCCAGTTATTGGAAACCATGCACCTGCTTTTACAGTGGCATCATTGGCAACAACGACACACCTTCTTCCACTTACAACTCCTATGACAACAACGACCCCGCCTGATGGGCATCCACCGTACTCTGCATACATTCCATGACCAGCAAACGCACCGATTTCTTGCATCTCCGAGCCTTTATCTACGAGTAGCTTAATACGCTCTCTTGCGGTGAGCTTTCCAGCTGAGTGTAGTTTATCAATTCTTTTTTTACCGCCACCTAATTGAACTTTTTCAAGCTCTTTTTCAAGTGCACGTATTTTAAGACGCATTTTGTCTTCGTTAAAATTGAATTCTATTTCTTTTTGGGAAACTGCCATAGATTTTATTTGAACTCAAATATACGAAACTAGGTCTTTAGCTATCAAATCAAGTTCGTCTTAAATTGTACTTTTGTAAAAAAAAAAGGAGCACCATGAAAAAAATGGCATTGCATTGGAAAATACTTATAGGAATGTTTTTAGGAGTGCTTTGGGCACTATTTTCTGGGTCGGTAGGTTTAAATAAGTTCACCATTGATTATATTGACCCATTTGGTGTGATTTTCATCAATTGCCTCAAGTTTATCGCTATTCCTTTGGTTTTATTCTCCATTGTTGGTGGGGTAGCAGGTTTAGGCGATGTGCGCCAACTTGGTCGTATTGGCGCTAAGACCTTGGGTTTATATTTAATCACGACGGTAGCCTCAGTTACCTTGGGGCTTTCATTAGTCAATTTGCTAGAACCCGGTCAAAATTCATTGGAAGATTCGAATCGCTTACGTTATGAGATTTGGGCAAAATCAGAAGGTATAGCNGTGAAGGATGGGCGCAATCTNTTGAAAACGGCAGACCCNCAGATAGTAAAGNAAATTGAAGCTTCATTAGATGAAGAGAAAAGCTCNTCTGATTATCAAAGCATGATGTCCAAAAAAGAAAATGCAAAGGGTAGAAAGACTGGACCGCTNCAGCCTTTGGTGGATATGGTTCCTGAAAACCTTGTGGCTGCTTTTTCAAGTAGTAAGCTGATGTTACAAGTGATTTTCTTTGCATTGTTTTTTGGGATAGCTCTTTCCTTAATGCAAACAGAGGGTTCAAAGCAAGTACATGGTTTTTTTAATGCAATGGGTGATGTATTTATAAAAATGGTAAATATGATTATGGCACTTTCTCCATTTTTTGTGTTTTGCTTAATGGCTGGTGTTTTGGCCAAAATAGCAAATACTCCAGCTGAGCTATTCACCTTGTTTCAAACACTTGGTTTGTATTCGCTTGTCGTCGTTTTAGGTTTGGCGCTCTTACTTTTTGTTTTCTATCCCTTGCTACAGCGAATATTTGGGGTTCATTTTGGTTACCGTGAGTTTTACCAAAAGATGAGTCCTGCTCAGTTTCTTGCATTTTCAACAAGCTCAAGTGCCGCAACGCTTCCGGTAACCATTAAGTGTGTTCAAGAAGGTTTAAAAGTACCCAAGAAGGTTAGTGATTTTGTCTTACCTATTGGTGCGACTGTAAATATGGATGGTACTTCCTTGTACCAGGCGGTTGCCGTTATTTTTCTTGCTCAATTTCATGGTGTAGATTTATCTATGTCTCAACAATTAGGTATTGTAGCTACGACAACACTTGCCTCTATTGGTTCTGCTGCAGTTCCTAGTGCTGGTTTAATCATGCTCATGTTTGTGCTGAATTCTGTGGGCTTAAATCCTATGTGGATCGTTATCATCTATCCGATTGATAGAATCCTAGATATGTGTCGGACCGTTATTAATGTTTCAAGTGACGCNACNGTTGCNGCGATTGTAGCCAAAACNGAAGAGTGATTGNAANTNGGCTTAAAAGCTATTTAAAAGACNATTNAGTGTNTTNGGTTCTATNTCGTGATTNCCCTCAAATTGTATTGTTTCAAATCCNAATTTTTGATAAACANGAAGCTCCTTTTCTAAAAGCTCGGAGGTCAGGAATTCATCTTTATTTCCAACTAGAAAATAGCTTTGCTTAACCGCGGTATTTGGCTTTTCAATATCCGGCGGAAATACGGACGCCCACAAGATAAAATGGCTAAATAGTTTTGGTTGATTATAGTACCACCTTGCTGCAGTTGCACCGCCTTGTGAGAATCCAAGTAATACAATTTTTTCGTAAGTATTTTCTTTTAAATGTGCTGTCAGCCATTCTGTGAGCCAATTCAGATTATCATCAATGTCATCCTCACGTGCCTCTTTAGTCATCCATGAGGCACCAACGCGACCAGAATATCCGTTTTTGTAAAAGCGATGTGGTCCTTCAGGTGCGAGAATTGTGATGTTCTTTGAACAACCATTAAATTTTCGGATAAAGTACTTAGCAAGCTGGCCATATCCATGCATTGCGATGAGTAGATTTTTGGGGTTTTTCTCTGCTGATATAGAGAAATATCGGTACGTTTTAGTGGATTGAAATCTGTGGCTCATATTTTGCTGTATACCCTATAAAATTAATAAATTTGCAATGTGATTCGGTATTCTTTTAAGGCTTTTCTAGTTGGTGTTTTACTCTCTTTTACCAGCGTTATTTTTGCACAACAAAAAATTACTGTTTTAGATGAGACTTCAGGNTTCCCAATTCATGATGTTCAAGTATCGATTATATTCACAGATTCCAATTTTATNAAGCGNAATACTAAACAGGATAAAAATACCATTGGCGTTGAGCAATATTTTACAAATAAAAAAGGTAAGTTTTCTACGGNTNTCTTTGTTAACGAAATGTACTCAGGTTTCAATATTGTGTTTTTACATGAAAACTATATTAAGGCCAAATGTGATTTTTCTGTTCTCGAGAAAGCAGATTTTATAATGTATTTGCAATCAAATGCCAACACATTAGACGAGATGGTGGTCTCGGCAAATCGAATTCCTGAGAAAAAAAGAGATGTNATCCAAAAAATCAGNGTAATCAAAAGTGAAGAAATTCAAAANCAGAACCAATCATCGATGGCCGATTTGGTCGGTGCCTCTGGAAATGTATTTGTTCAGAAGAGTCAGCTTGGAGGCGGGAGTCCTATTATTAGAGGATTTGAAACCAATAAAGTATTGATGGTTGTNGATGGAGTGCGTCTCAATAACGCAATATACCGAGGCGGTCATTTGCAGAATATCATTACTCTTGACAATTCAATCATGGAGCGGGTNGAGGTCNTGTTNGGTCCAGGGTCAGTGGTTTATGGTTCAGATGCCATAGGAGGGGTGATGAGCTTTACCACCAAGGATCCGAAACTTAGCCATAAAGAAAAGCCACTTGTAATCGGGGATGCCTATACAAGGTNTTTTAGTGCTGCTAATGGCTTTGCTACAAACGCACATGTATCTGTTGCCAATAAGAAATTAGGTTCTTTAAGNTCTGTTACCTTTTCTGATTTTGGTGACTTACGACAAGGCGCGAATAGGTCCGATTTTACGGAGGGTTTTGGCGCTCGAAATTGGTACGTAACCCAAGTGGATTATTTAGATACAATGGTGAACAATCCTGATCCAAACCTACAGGTAGGTTCTGCCTATCAGCAGCTTGATTTGTTACAGAAGTTTATGTACAAGCAGAATGAGTTTATAACGCACAAGCTTAACTTACAGCTTTCTAATTCTAGTAATATTGACAGATATGACCGTCTGACACAAATGGAAAATGGGGTTGCTAAATATGCTGAATGGTATTATGGACCGCAATATCGGTTTCTATCTTCGTATACTTTCGAGCATTCAAAGTCAAATAAATGGTATGACAATGCAAAGCTTATTGCAGCCTATCAGGCGATTACAGAGAGCAGGATGGTAAGGAGGTTCCAAGATGATCAGTTAAAAAGTAGAATAGAGGACTTGGATATTTTCACGCTAAATATTGATTTCTCTAAAGACCTAATAAAAAGAGATAAGACGGTTGGTAATTTAATGAGTAAACATGAGTTAAATTATGGATTGGATGTATCACACAACATAGTTGGGTCAACTGCTTATTCGACGAAAATTTATACACTTTTAAATACAGCTCTTGATACGCGTTATCCCGATGGAGGATCTGACATGTCCTCATTTGCAATATANTGCACCGATACCTGGGAGCTCAATAGAAAGATGATTATAAATGGCGGGATACGTGCCTCACATGTCAGACTCAATGCACTGTTTATTGATCAAACTTTCTTTCCTTTTCCGTTTAATTCCATAAACCAACAAAATTCTTCGATCAACGGTAATTTAGGACTGATTTATATGCCAAAAAAGGGNATGAGATTCACGTTGTCTTCTGCTACAGGTTTTCGGGCGCCAAATGTAGATGATGTATCCAAGGTATTTGAATCTGTTCCAGGTAAAGTCATCGTCCCTAATCCAGATTTGAAACCTGAGTATTCGTATAATTTAGAGCTAGGAGCAGAGTTTCTTTTCTTTAAATACATCAATTTCTCCACAAATATTTATGGGACCTATTTAACAAATGCATTGACCATTCAAGGAGGTTCAATGGATGGTGCAGATTCCGTTTTTTATGATGGCTCTTACAGTGAAGTCATTACGACCACCAATGCGAATAGAGCGTTTGTTTGCGGGGTTGAAGGTTTAATTAGTGGAACCATAGGAAGGCACCTTACGCTTTATTCAACCTTGAATTATACCTATGGGCGTATATTAACGGATACGGTTCCATATCCTTTGGACCATATTCCGCCATTGTTCGGCAAGGTGAGTGTCAAATACCAAAAGAAAGGATGGATTGCTGAGGTCTTTNCCAATTATTCAGCTTGGAAGCGATATGCGGATTATAATCTTCTNGGGGAGGACAATTATGCTTTTGCCATTGAAGGGCGNGGCATGCCGAGCTGGTATACTGTAAATGCCAGAATCAGCTACGCTTTTTCAAAAAATCTTTCTTTACAACTGGCTTGTGAAAATATTTTAGATCGAAACTACCGAAGCTTCGCATCCAATATTTCTGCGCCTGGGCGCAATATCATTATTACCCTTCGGGGTCATCTTTAGTGGAGAAATATTTACCTTGTGCGGGCACATAAAAGAACTTCTTTTGTACTTCCTGGGAATTTAAAATTTTCGGTTTAAAGATAAAGGGATCTATTTCTACTTTTGGTGCCTCGATTTTTGCCTTGTAAACAATAATATCTCTCACGGGACCATTTCCTGGATTAAATTCAAAGGCGTAGGCTTCGGAATTAGGTTTACCTAGGCCATCAAAGTTTTTCCATTGAAAAACCTTACTGGGCTTGTTGTTAAATAAAAAGTAAACCTCCTTATAGCTGGAGTTTCGTATTCTAAAATTCACGACTAGGTCCTTATGTTGATTTGAGGAAATATTAGCGAAGCTTATATCTAATGGGAGTAGAGGAGAAGAGGGTACAGGAACCGGAATGGAAAATGAGTTGCTTCTTCCATCAAAAAAGATAAATGCATTAAATGGGCCCATATATGCAAGCTTTTCGGCTTGAGCAACATGACCTGACTCAATAGCTGTTTGTTTGGCATATGACAATCTATTTACGCTGATAATTGCATCTATTGCCTTGTCTGGATTCAGTGCTGCTTTGTGGACGGTATAGGTGAAGTCTTCTTTTTCTCTAGTATTCAGGGTCTCTCTGATATATTTTCGGATTACTGAGTCAGCATAAAAGGCGCTGCTGTCCAAGAGATATCCGGTCTTATTTCTAGTATTTTTATTTGTAATGGTGTCAAAGATCTCCGACTCTTCTCCAGAACCATTCGAGTCCTCATTTGAACAAGCCGTAAAAGACAATAAAAATAGCAAGCAGTAAATTATTTTCATAAGCAAATATAATTATAAAGCTTGCTTATCTCCGATTGACCTTAAAGGAAAAAGAATCGGTTTTTTAAAATTGAAACCTTGGAACAGTATTTGCGTTAGACTATTCAGAAAACGAACGGACATGAAAAGAAACGTACAAACTTTAAGAACAAATAAGGTGAAGAAAGCGCAATTAAAGTTATCTAAGCACAAGGAGTTGGGCATTAAAAGTACAATTGACATTCATGAGGTCGCTTCGTTAATGGATACTTTGAGCGGCAGAACGAATATAGAAAACGAGACGATGCTTTTTTCTATCAATATGAATTAAGCACCTGCTAAGATTCAATAACTCCCGAACCCAAAAGTATTCCTTCCTTATACCAAGCGACGAATTGACCCGGACTAATTCCCTTTTGCTTCTCATCAAATAATACATAAGTAGCTCCATCTTTTTGAACGAGCTTTCCTTTTTGCAATAACTGTCTGTATCTGATGCGAAACTCATAACGTTCCGACATCTTATTTGATTGTTGACTAATCCAGTTCACGGAATTATCTTCTACTTTCAATGCAATTCTATTTAGACCAGGATGTTCATCGGTCTGACCGGAATAAACAACGTTATTTACAGTATCCGTTGCAATTACAAAGCTAGGCAGGGGTCTGCCACCAATATGTAGGCCTTTTCTTTGACCGATCGTATAAAAGTGTGCGCCTGAATGCTGACTTACTTCTTCGCCTTCATCTTTTGAATATGAAAAAGGCAGACATAATGTTTCAAGATCATCTGTGTCCAGCANACTGTATTTTTNATATTGATACATGTCACAAGGGATTTCAATGACAGGTCCTTTTTGCGCCTCTAATTTTTGTTGCAAAAATTCGGGAAGCTTTATTTTGCCTACAAAGCAAAGGCCTTGGGAATCCTTTTTGTCGGCTGTGACTAAATTCATTTCACTGGCTATTTTCCTTACCTCACTTTTTAGCAAGCCTCCAATTGGAAATAGTGCCTTTGAAAGTTGTTTTTGAGTGATTTGACACAGGAAATAGGATTGATCTTTAGAAGGGTCTTTGCCTGCAATCAGGTCCCACTCATTGTTATCGTTAAGTTCTTTTTGACAATAATGACCTGTTGCTACGTAATCTGCTCCTAATTCCATTGCGGCCTTCAAGAACACATCAAATTTAATTTCTCT